>JAAYHS010000109.1 GCA_012735315.1 Bacillota bacterium
CGGTCGCCGACAAACTGGTCGGCTGCGGCGGGAGTGTCATCCTGACGGAAGTGCCGGAGATGTTCGGAGCGGAGACCATCTTAATGAACCGGGCTAAAGACCGGGAGACCTTTGACCGGATAGTGAACTTGATCAACGATTTCAAAGATTATTTCTTACGTAACGGTCAAGAAGTATACGAAAATCCGTCTCCCGGCAATAAAGACGGCGGGATTACCACCTTGGAGGAGAAGTCCCTCGGCTGTATCCAAAAAGGCGGGACCAGTACGGTGGTTGATGTTCTGAGGTATGGAGAACAAATCCGCGCCAACGGCTTAACCTTGTTGGAAGGGCCGGGGAACGATATCGTTTCCTGTACGGCGATGACCGCCGCCGGGGCGCACCTGATCCTGTTCACCACCGGCCGGGGGAATCCGATGGGGGCGCCGGTACCGACCGTGAAAATAGCGACCAATTCGCAACTGGCGAAGAAGAAAGCGAATTGGATTGATTTTAATGCCGGAATGCTTTTGGAAGGGAAAACCATGCCGGAACTGACCGAGGAGTTGTTCGCTTACATTTTGCAAGTGGCCGGTAAAGAACGACTAACCAAGAATGAGGCCAACGGTTACCGGGATATGGCCATCTGGAAGTCCGGGGTTACGCTGTAACCGCGATTAAGGTTGACCGATTAATGTATGGCGATTTTTCATAGATACAAGCCGTTAATAACAATATCGGTATCTATATCAATCCGGTGAATTCCACCGGATTTTTTATCTGTTTCATGACGAAGGATTTTGGAGAAGGGGCAGCGAAATTGGGTATTTAACTGATCTTGAAACAAGAACTGCAAAGGAGTAAAGGAATGCGACGGTTACGTTTATCGGAATTGCCTGAAGTTAATGAAGGGCATATCTTAAAAAGCGTGTTGCCCGGAGAATTTATTTACCGGGGCGGGCTTTCTTTCATGAAGCCGGGGCAGCGGAGCCATAGCAACGACGGTCCGGGCGGCAGGGATTATCATGCGCATCAGGATTGCGAGGCATTTGTGGTCCTGGAGGGGAAGGGGTTCGTGGAAGTTAATAAGATTCGCGATCCGATCCGGGAGGGAGACATTATCCTGATCGAACCGGGAGAAGATCACCACTTGATCGCGGCGGAGGAAAACCAGTTAGTTACCTTATGGTGCCACGCCGGACCGGTTCCTCAATATAAAATGGCCGACGAGAGAAAAGAGTAACGGTTCTCTATCTTCTCGCCGGCTATTAGTCAGTCCTTCAGCTGGAAAATCAATCTCTTCCCATCACCAAGTCCAGCTTGGCCACGGCGGTTAGATAAGAGACGATCCCTTGATAATACCCGGTCAAGGCCTGGTCCAAGGCCAACTGGGCGTCCATGATATCCATGGTGGTTGCCATCCCGTTGTCGAACCGGATTTCTGTCATTCGTAAAGCTTCCTTTGCCAAGTCGATACTGGCTTGATTGGCCCGGATATTTTCAATGCTAACCGCGAGGTTTTGAAGGGATTGTTCCGCTTCTAACCGGATCAGATCCCGCAGGTTGGCCTCTTGAATTTCGGTCAAGCTTAGATTCTCTTTTGCCTGTCCGATGCGGGCGTTAATTTTACCGTCATATAACTTGCCTCCCACGGAAAGAGTGAGGGTCCAAGCGTCATACCAATCCTCAAAGGTAACATCTTTGTTTACGCCGCCATAGGCGAGGCTTAATCCGGCATTAGGCTTGTAACCGGCTTTCTCCATCGCGGTTACGATTTGGTTGATCTCCATTTTCCGCTGAATCTGGCGGAGTTCCGGGCGGTCTTGTTCGACCGCATTTAAGATTTCCGTCAGGGTGATGCCCGCCGAATCAGGGATTTTTAGGTTCAACGCGTCGGATTGGACCTGATAAGCCCGGTCTTTGGGATAACCGATCAGGGTCGCCAATTGTAATTTAGCCAGCACTAGTTGGTTCTGAGCGCTGATCACCTTCGGCTTTAAAGTATCCCGTTGGACTTGGGCGCGCATCAAATCAAACTTCGAAGCTGTTTCCGCGTTATAGCGGATCCGAACCCGGTTAACGTGCTGGTCCAAATTATGATAGGAAGCCTCTTGGACCTGGACCACTTTTTCAGCCAGCCAGACATTATAATAAGCTTGTTTGACATCGTAGGTTAACTGCTGTTTCGCTTTTCTCAGATCTTCCTTGGCTATCTCCAACTGGATCTTGGCCAATTTCAAATTATTGCGGAGCATGCCGCCGGTGTACAGCGGCAAAGTGGCGCTGATCCCGGCTGCAAACTGATGATCCTCATAAGCTTTCCCTATCTGAAATTTGGTTACATCCGATTCTTCGCGGGCGGCTTGATAATTCAAAGTCGGCCAGAACCCGGCCTTGGCTTCTTTGACAGCTTCTTCAGCGATGGCTACTTGCTTTTCTTTTTCTTGAATCCCTTTATTATTCTGAAATGCCATAATTAAACATTGCTCTAAAGATAATATCTCCGGTTGCTTCGTTGCTTGAAGATTATCAGCCGCCAACGTCCGGACCGGCGAAATCATCATTGCCAAAACGAAGACACCTATCATTTTTTTACGTAACATCGGCTTAACCTCCAGCATCCTTAAATAACCTACCAAGCCTGCTCCACCTTGGCGGCCACTCCGTGCTTTTTTCCGGCGCTCCGTTTTTGACCGATGAGATTTTCAACAACCGGAATTACCATCAAGGTCAGTATGGTTGCAGATATAAGTCCTCCGATAGTCGCTACGCCCAACGGTTGCCGCAACTCAGCCCCGGAAGCGCCGATTCCCATCGCCATCGGGAGCACTCCTAAGATAGCCGCCAAGTTTGACATGATAATCGCTTTTAACTTAACGGGACATGCTTCCAATAATGCTTCCCGCAAATCCATGCCTTCGGCACGTAGTTGATTGGTGTAGTCTAAGATTAAAATGGCGCTATTGACCACCATTCCCACTAACATGATTACGGAGAACATGGCCACAACCGATAGGGTCATGCCCGTTATTACTAATGAAAACGCCACTCCAATCAAGCAAAGCGGTACGGTAAGCATGATAATTATTGGTTGGCTAAAGTTTTCGACCGTCGCCGCCAGCAGCATGAAGCATAAAACTATCGCCAATACCAAGGCAAAAGCCATATTACCCAAGGTCTCATACATCAAATCGGCAAATCCGCCCCATTTCAAATGATAACCTGAGGGTAAATTCAATTCTTTGACCGCCTGATCGATAGCCTTGGTCATGTCGCCGAGGGCGTATCCAGGCAAAAGGTCCGCAGTAAACTGGATGGCGGTATATTTGTCGGTGTGCATGACTTTATTGTAACCGCTGGTAAACTTCAGCTCGGCAAAGTGAGCGATGGGAAAAGTCCCGATTTTGGTATACACCGGCAGATTATTCAGCTCTTCATAGCTGGGGATGGATTCTTTGTTGAGGACCACCCGGATATCGTATTCATTACCGCCCTCTTTGTACTCGGTGACTTCGATCCCCTCTAAAGAAGCCCGGATTAAGACCGCCAACTCTTGGATGGTAATTCCCGCATCCGACATCTTAACCCGGTCGGGCAAAATGGTGATCTCCGGTTTCCCCGGTCTGGTGCTGGTATCGATATTCATCAGCCCCTGGATCTTTTTCAGCTTAGCTGAGAGTAAATCGGCGTACTCTTCCAATCTGTTTATATCTTGGCCTCTCAGATAGAAAGATACCGGAGAGGTTGAACCGCTGGTGGTAAACCCGGAAATAGCCGATACTTTAATCTTAGCGCCGGGGATATTCGAAAGTTCTTTAGTGAGCAAGGCGGCCAACTCTTTATCGGATAATTTCCGTTCATCTTTGCCCACTAATTTAACGCTTATCGAAGCCAGATTGACACCTTGATTAAGATCCGATTCCTTACCTAAAGTAGTTAACAAACTTACAACTTCCTGGTGTTTGGCGACCCGCTCTTCGATCCGTTGTAACATTTTCGCAGTCTCATTCAATTCATACCCTAAGGGCAACTCAACCACGATTTTGAGATTTCCGGCATCTTGAGACGGCATAAAATCAAAGGGTATTTTGGTAAAGATAAATATTGTTCCGATGAACAACAGCACCGTCACTACAATAACCAATCTACACCGCGTTTTGCTAGACAAAATAAACTCAAGCAATTTCCGGTATCCGTCTTCCCATGATTTAAAAAACCGGTCAAAAGCTATGCCGAAGCGGTTTTTGGCGCCGGATTCTTCGGGGAGGATTAATCCGGCCAACATCGGAGTGACCGTAAATGAAGCGAGGATCGAAAAGAGTGTGGCAGCCGTGATCGTCAAAGCCAAATCTCTCAAAATCAGTCCCGCCAACCCCGGCATGGTACCAATCGGTAAAAAGACGATAATATTGGTTAAAGTTGAGGCGATAACCGCCGTCGTTACCTCAGCCGTACCCAAAGCCGCCGCTTGCTTTCGGTCGTCACCCAAATTCCTGCGCCGAAAGATGCTTTCCAATACCACGACGGAATTGGCGACCAAAATGCCGCTGGCGGTCGAGAGACCCATCAACGATAATACGTTCAACGAGATTCCCAATAGCTTCATGACCATGAACGTCGGAATGATTGATAATGGCATTGAGATGGCGATGATCAAGGTTGAACGCAGGTCATGCAAAAACAGTAACAAAATTAAAGCCGTTAAAATGATACCTTGATAAATATTGCCGAAAGCGTCGTCGGCAACATCCTTGACGAAAGTTCCTTGTTCGCTGACGACGGTTAAGGTGATACCGTTGCCCAATTCCTGTTCGATCTCGGGTAATATCTTAGTGATCGCGTCTACCGTCTCCACGGTATTGCCGAGGGGAGTTTTAACTACCGTGAGCAAGACGGAATTGTCAGTCCGCTTTTTGGCTTGATTATTGATAAAGGTAACCCGTTGCCTTACTTCTTTAATGGAATCCTTTACATCCGCCAATTGCCATAATTTTTTATTCCCGGTCGCGGTCGGAATATTGAGGTTCCTTAGGGTTTCGACGGTTGGAATTTTTCCCTCGAGGCGCACCGCATATTCCTGTCCCGCTTCTTTCAGATTTCCGCCCGGCATATCCTGATTGGCCATGGCAATAATCCCGGCTAGCTGGGAAAGGGAGATGGAGTTCTCATAAATCACGCGTTTATCGAGTTCCACCCGGATCTCCCGTTCTTCGCCGCCGACGATGTCGACCTTACCGACGCCTTTAACTTGGGCCAGACGGTCTTTCACCTTGTTTTCGGCGAGGTCATAAATTTCGGTGGCCGATAAGTCCCCCTCCATGACGATATTTATAATCGGCATCTCCGAGATATCAACTTTCTGGATGATCGGACGGTTAGCGCCATCCGGTAGTTTATTCAATATCTGGTCAACCTTGTCTTTGACTTCCTGGAGAGCGACATCTTCGTCCTTGCCCAAATCAAATTGGACCATCACGATGGAAACGTTCTCCATCGAATAAGAGATGATCTGATCCACCAAGCTGATGGCGGCGACTTCATCTTCGATCTTTTTTGTGATTTGGCTTTCAGTTTCCAAGGGGCTGGCGCCGGCATAGGTCGTTTGCACCGTGACCACCGGTAGATTAAAGTCGGGCATCAAGGTTAACGGTAAATCGCGATAACCGATAAAACCGAAGAGTAACAACGCCACCAGAATCATACTCATCATAATCGGGCGTTTTATAGACAGATCGGATAAAAACATCGATGTAATCCTCCTGATTTTTTTACGGTGAGAGTCACGAATTAACGATATTTACCTTAGTTTGGTCCGTCACCATTGTATTTCCTTCGACGATGATAAATTCACCCGGCTTCAATCCTGATTTCACTTCAACCAACGCTCCCTGCTCTTTCCCGGTGGAGATTTGCCGCCGGATAGCTTTGCCGTTGGCAACGACATAGACAAAACGTTTGCCGTCCTCTTCGACCAGGTTCCTGCGCCTTACTACCACCGCTTGTTCATTATTATAGGTTTGAATCGAAATATCGGCCGTAATACCACTGGTCAAGATCTTGTCGGTGTTTTTGAAGATGGCTTTTACCGAAAACGCCTTCCGGTTGGGGTCCATGATTTGACTGACTTGAGCAACCGAACCCTCGACCAGTTTGCCGTCCCATTCCAGGGTGACTTTCTGGCCTACTTTGATTTGGTTCGCATCTTTGGATGAAGCCCAGATTTGCGCCTCGATCAAATCAAGATTGGAGACGGTAAATAAAGGCGTGCCCGGGCTTACATTATCGGTGGGTTTGACGTTTAATTGGGTTATGTAACCGCTCAAGGGCGCTTTTACCCGGATGGCATCGTCCGTTGCGTTCAGATTGGCCTTGGCCACCTCAAAATTGGTGCGGGCTGAGTCCAACTCCTGTTTGGAGATTACCCCCTCCTGATATAGATTTTGCATCCGTTTATAGGTGGCTTCAGCCAATTCATAACCGGCTTTTATTTGTTTGTATTGAATGGCTTGACTATCTTCCGGAAATGTTACCACGATTTCATCCTTACGTACATAATC
>JAAYHS010000110.1 GCA_012735315.1 Bacillota bacterium
ACTCAATCTCCGCTACCAACCGGTCTAACGAAACCCGGTCCAAGGGGACCTCAACCTCCCGGTTGGGATAAGGAAAATACAAGACGGCCCGATCGGGGAGTTTCCCCCATAAAGACTTTACAGCCAAGGCATATAATCGTAATTGAGGATAATAAGGGGCGGCGATCTCCTTTATTCGTTCCGCTCCGACCCGGTGGGTTTTATAATCCACCAAAACCAGTTCACCGGCTTCATTTTGAAGCAGCCGGTCGAATCTTCCCTCCACCCGGAGTTCCGGAGTCAACTTCAAGAGGAACGGGACCTCGTCCCACCGCTTCCCCGCTTTTTCCGTATACGGACTGTTGCGGTAGTTGCGCCAGATTCGCTCCAACTCCTTCTTTACCGCCGGCCGGTCAAAACCGGCCCGGTCGCGGAAGAGCGCCTCCCAAAGCTCATCCGGCCATTGGTCACTTTCCCTGCCCGCCGCCAAGTGCATGAAATTCCCGATGAGCGCGCCCAAGTTGTCCTTGGCGCCGGAGGCTTCGAATTCTCCGGTTTCCAATTCAGGTTCGTTCAATCGCATTCGATATTGCCAAAAGTAACGCCGGGGGCAGTTTAAATAAGTCAGAATCTCGGTCACTCTGAAAAGCTCTATTTTAGTCGCAGCCGTGGCCGCGACTTCCAGACCGCTCTTTTCCGCCTGCGGGTAATCGTCTATTTCGGGAAGAATCCGATCAAGAACCGTCTTAGCGCCGGGCGGCGCCGTCGCCTCCGGCAAATCACGCGCCACTCGAATCGGAACTCCCTCGAAATCAAATACCTCACCGGCTTCCTTAAGGGGGAGCAGCAGTTCGAACCATTTCATCCAGCAATTGGCGGTCTCAAGGGTATCCCCCCGCGAATCGCTGCAACCGGAGCCTACCAAGATTAGATACTGTTTGGCTCTGGTCATCGCCACATACAGCAAGCGTTTTAATTCCGAAACCTCTTCCCGTTTGTTCAATCGCTTAATCTCTTCCAAAACGGTAGGTTCGGCGACGGCTTCCTCTTCCAGAGGAATGTTCATCCCCAAACCCACCCGTTTATGATAAACAAGGCTTCCCGGTTGACGAATATTAAACTGCCGGTCCAATTCGGGAATGATCACGATCGGAAACTCCAATCCTTTCGCCCGGTGAATGGTCATTAAGCGGACCACATTACCCAGCTCGGCCTCGGTCGGCGCCTCGCTTTCCAAAATTCCCATTCCTTCCAGTTCGGCGATGTAAGCCAGAAAACGGTTCAAGTCATGGAAACCTTTAGTGGTAAACTCATCAGCCTTGACGAGCAACTTTTCAAGGTTGGCCACCCGCTGGGAACCGTTGGGCGAAGCCCAGAGCATCTCCCGGTAATCGCAACGTTCCAGAGCGATTCTGATAATGGCCGGTATCGGCAGGAATTCCCGGTTTTGAAGCAGATAATCGAAGAGCTCGCGGAAATTCCGCAAACGTTCCTTTTCCGGAAGGGAAATTTCCGGGGGAAATTCGTCGCACTCATAAAACTCCTTTACCAAATCGCCTTTTCGACTCAGCCAAAAAAGACCGGCCTCGGAGAGTCCGACGTAAGGCGATGTTAACAATGCCATTAACGCCAAGGGATCATAACGTTGTTCCATCAAGCGCAGCAAGTTAATTTGATCGACGATCTCCTGGCGGTGGTAAAAATCGCCGCCGCAGGAATTATAATAAGGAATACCGAGATTCTGTAAAGCCTGTTGATAGAGGAGCACCGAAGTCCCGGCTCTGAACAGTAAAACGATATCCCCATAATTCACCGGATTCGGTCCCGATTGGCTCTCGCGGACCAGTTGAGCGATGCGGGCCGCGATCATTTGGGCTTCTTTCACCCGATCATCGGTTCCCGTCAACAAAAATTCAACGCCGGCCCCCGGCCCGGACTTAGTCGCTTGCAGCGGTTGATAGTCAAAAGTTTCATCCTCAAAAATCCGCTGGGAGATCCGGTTGATAAAATCGATAATCACCCGATCGGAACGGTAATTAGCGTCGAGAGCGATCACTTGGCCGCCTCTTTCGCGGATCAACGCGCCGAGATCGGTGATTAACTCCGCCTCCGCCCCGCGGAAATGATAAATTGACTGTTTGATATCGCCGACCGCCATCAAACGTCCACCTTGATAATCAGCGCCGACCAGTTGGCCGATGATCTCCATTTGTAAACCGTTGGTGTCTTGAAACTCGTCCACCAGTACATACTTGATTCCCCGCCGGATCCGGGCGGCCAGTTCCGGATAATTCACCAGTAAGTTTCGGGCCAATAATTGCTGATCGGTGAAATCGACCAATCCGCTCTCCAGTTTAATCCCTGAATATTCGCGGTCGATCTCCTCCAAAAGCCGTCTCAAAACCGGCAACCGTACCCGGCACTCTTGGTCCAGCAATCGCCGGCAGATACCGGCCAACATTTCATGAATTAACTACAAACGCTCTTTCAAAACGTTCGGCAGATTACCGGGCAGCGCTTTCCTGATTTCAGTCAGTACCCGGACCTGCGTTTCCAGGGATTGCTCGGATTTTAAAAGCTCCCGGTAAAACGGCCATTTCTCACGGAAAGAATTTAAAACCTCGTTCCCCCGCGGCGTCAATTTTTGGCTAAGGCCGAATTCGATGAAATCCTCCAATTCCCCGCATAAATCATCCGAACTATATCCGCCGGAGCGATTAAGACGGTCCACGGTCATCTCGATCGCTTGGTACAAGCCGATTCCACTTACTCTAATGGTCCGGTAAAGGCCTGCCAAATCATTCGCCAGCCGCTCCCAACCATAATCCAGCAGCAACCGGAGTAAAAACGGACGGTCGCTACCGTCGCGATTAAATTCCCGGGTTAAAACCGTGGTGATTGCCTGATTTAGGTAAATGGCCTCTTCGCCCTCGTTTAAGATCCCGGTAACGGGA
>JAAYHS010000015.1 GCA_012735315.1 Bacillota bacterium
ACGAATTGAAATTGGTTATCGTTCGCGATATGTGGCTAACCGGGTTTGACGCTCCCTGTCTCAAAACCCTATATATCGACAAGCCCATGAAAGGGCATAATCTGATGCAGGCCATCGCCAGGGTAAACCGGGTTTATGGGCAGGTCAAGGGCGGGGTAATCGTTGAGTATCTGGGGATCGCCTCAGATTTAAAAGAAGCGCTATCCTTCTATTCGTCAGCCGGTGGTAAAGGCGATCCGGCGGTGGCCCAGGAACAAGCGGTCCAATTGATGCTGGCCAAATTGGAAGTGGTCTCGCAGATGTTTCATGGTTTCGCCTATAAAGAATACTTTGGGGCGGACACCGGAAGGAAACTATCCATCATTTTGGCAGCCGAAGAACATATCCTCGGTCTGGAAAACGGCAAGAAGCGGTTTATCGATGAAGTGACTGCCCTGTCCCAGGCATTCGCCATTGCGATCCCTCACGAGCAGGCAATGGCTGTCAAAGATGAGGTGGCTTTCTTCCAAGCGGTCAAATCCCGTTTGGTCAAGTTCGACAGTTCCGGACCTGGAAAAAGCGACGCCGAAATCGAGACCGCCATTAAACAAATTATCGATCAAGCCCTTGTCACCGAACAAGTAATTGATGTCTTCGACGCTGCCGGTATCAAAAAGCCGGATATCTCGATCCTCTCCGAAGAGTTCTTGTTGGAAGTCAAGAACATGGAGCATAAAAATATAGCCTTGGAAGTATTGAAAAAACTGCTTAATGATGAAATTAAAGCCCGTGCTAAAAGGAATCTGGTTCAAAGTAAGACCTTAATGGAGATGCTGGAAAATTCCATTAAGAGGTATCATAACAAAGTCATTACCGCCGCTGAAGTCATTGAGGAATTGATCAATCTGGGGAAAGAAATTAAAGCGATGGATAAGGAACCCCAAGAGATGGGCTTAACCGATTATGAGTATGCCTTTTATACAGCTATTGCCGACAACGAAAGCGCCCGGGAAGTAATGGGGAAAGAAAAGCTCCGTGATTTGGCGGTAGTTTTGTATCAAAAGGTTAAGGAAAATACCTCAATCGATTGGACTATCAGGGAAAGCGTTAAAGCGAAATTGAGGGTTATAGTCAAACGGGTATTACGGCAATATGGTTATCCACCGGATATGCAAACGCTGGCGACAGAGACGGTTTTGAAACAAGCGGAATTGATTGCGGAAGAGTTGACGCATTGAAAAAATAATCTAAGGAATATAGATGAACCTAATAAAAAAGAGAATTTAAATAAAGTTAAAAAGTGAGTAGGATTAGAAAACTATGAAATTCTATCTCGCCGTCACCGACAACAATTGGTATCACTACTTATCACAACTTCACACCGACCAAATCAACTTCCGGCAGCTGTGCGTCAGTATGCCGCGAAGACGAGGCGACATGGATGTCATAGGCCTAGTCCCGACGACTAAATCGGGTTCAAAGCTTTTGACCATGGTACGACACTTTTCAGTGAACAGTTATCAGTTATTAATAAAAACTCCGGAGCATGGTGGTCGTCCTTTATAGGGACAATGACCGCTCTCGGACTTCCATGTCCTTCGCGACCTCGTCCCATCCTAGGGCATGGGTCGCTTTTGGACCCCCTGCAGCCCAACCCCGACTCACCTATCCTCTCTACCCCGAAGTCTAAAATTTCTGCTGATTCAGTAGAGAGGGAACGGCTGTTCAACGAAGCCATTAAGTGTTGAAATTTCGGAAGCCGCAAATCCCCCGCGTCCCTCTTTGCTGAATACTCAAAAATAAGCCGCATCCAAGCAGAGAGGGACCAACCCAAGATAACTTTAAGCAGCCAATCCCCGCAGGGTGAGTCGTTTTTAGACAATCCCCTCAACCCTCAATCCTTTTAATCCGCCTAATCCTGACTAATCCTGGTTCAGACGATGTCTTAGCCCGGTTAAACTGAAAAAGAAATGATAACGGCCCCAACACAACGCAAAAAAACCCTTCACCAAACTGCCTAATTCGGTGAAGGGAAAATCAAAGGAGGACTTATAGTGCTTTTCATTTAGGAAACTAATAACACCAGCTAAAAAGGGTTGTTTTTGAATTTGCCCAGCTCCGCCGGACCTCAGACCTCCGAACTCGGACCTTTGACCTCCGAATTTGGACCTCAGACCTCCGAAGTCGGAGCTTTGACCTACGAATTTGAACCTTCAACCTTCGAAACCGGAGCTTTAACCTCCGAAGTCTGAGCTTAGAGCTTCGAACTCGTAGCTTAAACCTTCGAATTTGAAGCTTAGACCTCCGAAGTCGAAGCTTTGACCTTCGAAGTCGCGGCTTAAACCCACGAAACCGGAGCTTAGACCTTCGAATTCGGACCTCAGACTTCCGAACTCGAAGCTTAGACCTTCAAAAACCGGGACCTTCATCCTGAGGGCCCGGTAAATTTTTATTTTTTTATATGTAGCAAAATTAAGCCCCGATCGATTCATCATCTTTTTTCTTAAATCCCGGAAAACGCGCCGACAAGTCCCTGTAAATTCCTTCCGCTTTTTGGATCTTCGATTTCATCGCATACTTAATCGAATTGTAGAAGATCAACGCCGTCGAGTAAGCTTCGCTCCCGGCTAAAATCATCGTGTCCGAAATCCCTTCCGTAATGCGTAACAGCGGCTGATACAAAACGCGAAGCGCTTCCACTCCCTGTAAATCCTTGGCCAATTCATCGACATCCACATAATTGGGGACCAGTTCGGGGTTTTCCTTACAGTGTTCAAGCGTCTTCTGAACAAAACTGATTGTTTTGTTCCCCATTTTCGGCAATTCCATTCTTTCCTCCGGCGAAAGCGTCTTCAAATGCGGCAACAGTTTCGTGGTCAGCACCTCAATCGCCGCCTTAATCTCGGCCAGCTCCGCTTCCGTGATGTTAAGCGATACTAAATTTGGTTGAGCCATAAAAAAATCACTCCTTTAGAAATATTACCTAATCATTACAAAATTAGGTATTTCAAATATAACATATATTGCCATTTGTTTCAATAAAAAACTTGAAGTAATTACAGAAAATTTAATTAATATCCAATTGCCTTAGCTCCATCGGGTACATATTTTTGTTGAATCATTTTAGTATCTAAAAAACCTAAAAAGACGTCCCATCTCTATCATAAAAAGCCAATATACGCAATAAATTAGACAAGGCTGGCCCGAGATTTCCGCCAACCCTCCCACTAGTTTTCTCCCTCAAGCAAAGATGGATCAGGTAATTATGGCTGGTTATAATCAAAAATTCCCAAATTCTTCTCCTCCATAATATAATAAAATTATTGAACCCACATACAGCCCCATTCATGGGGCTTGGTTTGTAACAGCCGTGGTATTTATGCCGCGGATTGGGGTGAATTTAACCTCTGAAAAGGATTTTTTAGAATTTCACAGAAACAATTATGTAATTTTTGGATAGTGTAGAGGAGGTTCCCATGGCCAACGTCACTCATAAACGAACCGGGGAAATGTTACGCGTTTTATTTGAAATCCTAATCAAAAAACCCGACGGCCTACCGGCAAGAGAAGCGATTGAGCAAGTTAAATCAAAAATACAACTCACCGAATACGAAAAAGGCTACTTTGACTCGGGCAGACAAAGATTTGAGCAAATTATACGCTTTGCCACTGTGGATTGCACCAAAGC
>JAAYHS010000111.1 GCA_012735315.1 Bacillota bacterium
ATGGGCGCAATCTAAACGGTGAAAGTCCGAAGTCCACCCTGGTAGTGGGAAGGAAGCTGAACACCTTGTCAGTTACCGGCTTGCTTTTGCACAGTGATCATCGTTTTCGCCGGACCGCTGAAGAGCATATTCGGTTGGATCGCTAATCCTTCTTCGGGAACCGGCAACTTGCCTTTGAGCGGGATCAGATAACCGCCCTCGTTGGAACTGGCTTTTTTACCCAAACGTTGTTCATAAAAGGCCACAACTTTGGCGGGCGGATCATTGCTCAGATAAACATAGTACTGGTAGTCATCGTCCAAGGACATTCCGGCGGAGATTTCCGGATTAAAGACCGCTCCGGGATAAAGCGGGACGCCCAAGGTTTGGGCGGTGGGAGGATTTTTCGCCAGTTGTCTTGCTTTTGCCGCAACGGCTTCATCCATCGCCGCATCCTCTTCTTCGTCCAAAGCTGCTTCGGATTTGGTGACCAGTATTTCGATCCTGATCCGGGTGGACCTAAAGTCAACTTTCTTACGGGAATCATAGCCCACATCTTCCAAGAGCACCGAATACCGGGCCAGATCGCCGTTGCTCAGAGTGACGTTCCATTCAAACCAGGCTTGACTGAGCCAAGCGCCTTTTTGCCATTGGGGCCGTTTGGCGAAAGCGGACTTGACCCATTTGCCGTCATGGATGAGGGTGTTTCTCTCATACTGATCTTCGAAGATCTCCGGTCCATAAAAGTCCAACTCATACCAGGGGGGATAGAATGCTCCCGGTTTGATACTAGCCGGGTCTTCAACCGGTGTTCCCGGTTTAGCGCCCAGCTTGTTAATGTAAAACTTGCACACTTCGTCAATGATGGTTTTGACGGTATAGACCCTGACGGTATAGGAACGCCAGGTTTTTTGAATCTCCGGGCCATATTCCGAGCGTTGACTAAGGAGCTCTTTTTCGGCGGCTTGATCGCGGACCGCGCCCGGATAGACCGGAATCTCCTTCTCGCTGCGGGGTGGACCGGCGGCCAAAACCGAAAAGGAAAAAAGCAACAACAAGGAAGATATCAACCAAAGCTTGCGATTTTGCATTATCATTCCTCCATTCATATAGTTAATCCTGATTCATTTTAAAGGATGAGTTCACAACAAATTCTCAACAAAAAATGCGGAATAGTTATTGAGCTAGAGTTAAAGAATTGTTGAGAATTTGTTTAGAAACGATTGATACTATGATTGTAAAATATCAAATAAAAAACAAGGAGGCATTCAAAAATGATAATGATGCGTAACAATAGAAGTTTATTGATCGCCGTGACCTTGTTGGTCGTATTAGCGCTGGTTTTCGCCGGATGCGGAGGCGGCGGTGGCGGCGGCAGTAGCGGCGGTAGCGGAGGCGGTAATGGCGGCGGCAATGGAAGCGGTGGTGACGGCCCCGGCGGAGGCGGTTTGTTTATACCTACCGCAGAAGACTATATGGGGACTTGGAGATGTGATGACCCGAAAATTCCATTTTCAGTTTCAGTCGAATTTACGGTTGGCGCAAAGAACGGGGAATGGGATAGAGGTTCCTACCATCAAGGATCAATTAAATGCGGAGTTTTTGCAGGAGATGATGCTCTCAATATTACCGGTAATTCTCCTGACAAAGATCTCGAAGGTTGGATAGAATTATGTCTTGATCAATTTTTTCATTACATTCATGTTGAGAAGCTTCAAGAGATAAGTGATACCCGTTCTGTAAGGGTTTCAGTGAACGGACAATTAAAACAAAAGCAACCCGGAGTCATAGGGGTTCATGAGTTAACGATTAGTAAAGGTGAAGATTATGAAACATATCGGAGTATCGAACATAATGATGAATTGCTTTTGTTTTATAAGCAATAAGTCATAATCGTAAGCGCTTTCATTACTAGGACGAACAGTGAAACGGCGTATCAAACCTACGCCGTTTCACTATGAAATACAATTGTTATTAATCACGCGGGTTTTATATCAAGTTCGATGCTTTTTCCTCATTCCTCTTCATCAAGTACTCCCTCTTTCTCTTTCATCAGCTTCACATAAACCAGCAACTCCTTGCGGGAGGAGACGTTCAGCTTGGAATAAATCCTTTTGTTATGGGTTTTGATGGTGTTGATGGAAAGGCATAAGATCTTGGCAATTTCCTGGGCGGTATATCCTTCCATATAAAGGTTGAATACCGCCCGTTCGGCGGGGGAAAGGGTCTTGATATTTTTTACAAAGGCATTGAATGAGGCTGAGGTTTGGGCCGGGTCCTCCGGGGCTGCCGCAATATCGCCGGATTCGTCCCGGGAAGCCAAAAAGGCGAATAGGTCGTCAATTTCCTGAATATTGGTTTTTTCGTACTGGGAAACCCGGTTGGCTTTGACCATTTCCAAGGCGCCTACCACCGGTTCGATGTTTTTACGGCTGAAGACGGCCGCCGCGCCTACGCTGAAGATGAGCAATACAAAAAGTAAAGTCAGAATCCGGCGGTTTTGTTTCATAATATTCACCGTTAAATCTCGTTTGGGTATGAGTACGGCCAAGGCCCACCGATGTTCGGAGAAAGCGGCGTTCTTCGGGTAAAGGTTAATTTGCTGATGGAGGCCGGAATAGACCGAACCGTCCGACGCCAAATAATTTGAGATTCCGCGTCGCGGCGGTTTAATTGACAATGCTGCGCCGATTTGTGAAGGGATAGCGCTATAGGATCCCGCGTACATGGCCTGCGACGCGTCAAGAGTATTCTCCCTTAAAGGCGCAATCATCGAGAAAGCCCGCGTGTAGGTGGAGTTGTCGGGAGCGTATCTCAGTTTGAATAACATCTTGCTGACTTCGAACCCACAAACACCGAAGACAAAACCATCGGAGGCGATCAGCGGCGCGCATAAAAACATGGCTTCCTCGTAGGCGCCCGCCAACACGCAGTTGGGGTTCCAGTAGTATAAGCGGGACAGAGGGAGATCTTTATTCCGCGCCGCGGTCATCGTAGTGTAAAAAAAGTCACCGGGCACGACCTGAAATTCCATTTGCCATTGGGGCAGAAAATAAAGCTGATGTTGACGTCCGACCGAAGCAGGGCCTCGCATAAAGCGGATTGTAGGCGTAGCCAGATTAATGACGTTGGGTTCCATATTTTTCAAAAAAAGTCCGGCCCGGGAACGTTCGGCATTGATTAGTGTCGGATTAATCGTGGCGTCAAAGGTTAAAAACACTCCGCTGCTGATGTTCTTTTCCAGCGCCGCAATCAGATCGTTCATTGATTCGCTAAGGATCGGCTCGATAAGATGGGGATTTTTCTTTAGTTCGGAAGGGGCTAAGCCGTCGGCTGCCAATCTTTTTTCAATTTTTTCCGACAAACGTTTGGCCAATGAAACGCCCTCAACCGAAAGGACGCCGAAATCCCGCGTTACATCCCCGGCGATATGCCCCAGTTCATTTTTTAAAAAGACGTGATATTCCTTGAGTCCGACTGAAAAAGCCCCGGTGATGAAGAGTATTATTAATAATCCGGACATCACGGCCGACAAAAAGAGGATGAAAAAAATAAATGAGCGCCGTTGCAAGGAAAACCCGTTTTTCCCAAATAACTGGATTTTCGCAAGCAACTCGTTAAACCGGATGCTGGGCTTGATCATCTTGCGCGTACCGTCCCGCTAATATTTTCAATGATTGAGAAAGGCCTTATATAGTTCTTCACCAATCATCGCTTCGGTTGTATTATTCCGCAAAACTTTCGCTCTTCCTTCCGACATCAATTGCTTGATCTTTTGCTCGTATTGTTTGCTTAAATCATCAAATTTTTCAAAGTTGGGCGGGATCAAGAAGTCATATTCCCCGTACATTCGAGTAGCCGCTTCCAACAATTTTTTTAGATTCGGATTTTTGACCGTTTTGATTTCGTGTTTCATATTATTTTCAAAGGCCTTTTTGGTTACGGGCAGATAACCGGTGGAAGCGACGAAACGCATATTCTGTTCCGGTTGGGTAAACCATTTCAAAAATAACGCGGTGGCATATTCTTTTTGGGGAGTGGAACGGGCGACGCACATCCCCCCGCCGCGTTGCAAGGCTATCTTTTTACCGCCCTCAAAGACCGGATACGGTAAGACGGTATAGGTGACAGGTTCGGTAGTATTATCCGGGTAAATAAGCCTATCGCCGTAAAAGAGAATTCCCGCCGTCGAGCCGGTGGAACAGATGATTTCACCTGTTTTTGACAGTTCCGAAGAGTAGCTGTTCGTGATGGCGTAGCCGCCCGCGAGCGCGGGAAGAACGGTAAAATCCCAAATGCGTTTAAATGGAGCCGAGTAGACCTCAAGATAATCCGGTTTCACAAATTCCCCGCCCATCTGGGCCATCCCCACTTGGGCGATATTGAACCAGGAATCGGCCATGTAAAATGCTTTGCCATCATTTGGTTTATTGGGTGTCAGAGAATCGGTCCAGTTATAATACTTGACCGCTGCTGCGGCGATTCCCTCGAAAGTGGCCAGGCTGTCAAGGGTAACGCCGGTCGCGGCGGAGAAACGGTCGAATAATGTCTGATTGACGAACAGAACCTCGGTGGATTTGGCGATGGGAAACACATAAAGCTTGCCGTCGGAGAGCCTTCCCTCCTCAATAAACTGCGGCAGATAAGCGTCAAGTTCTTTAGAAGTGAATTGGTCATCCAAAGGCGCCAACAGCCCTTGCTTGCGCAGAATGAGGGCGGTTTTAGGGTAGGCGGTTACCAGATCGGGCATCTTCGGCGCGCCGGGCTCGCCCGCGGCAATCATCAAAAGCTTTTCTTGAATATCTTTTGTGGCTGAAATGGAAGTGATACTTATAATGACGCCTTTTTTCCGTCCAAGGGTGCTGTTGAACTCGTCGATTAGTTCGTCCATAACGCCCTGCATTTGGCCGCCGTAATTATGCCACATGGTGATGGCTACCGGATTTTTCGGATCCGGTTTTTGGCTCCCGCAGCCGGGGAGGAAGTAAAGTGAAATAATGCAGGCGATCGCCAGTATAATATTTTTTTTCATAGGCCGCCTCCTTTTTGGAACATCCGCCACTTATTTGGGGGGTCCTTTTTAATGCCTTGATTTATGCCTATGTTCAATCGTTTTTCTAAAATCACCCTAAAAATCACCCCTATTTTTAATATCCGTTCACCCTGGGGGTGATTATTAAAAACGGGTTATGCATTATAGTGTAGGATGGGTTGATTTATTGATCTCGCTGTCGTCAATATTTCTTCGTATCTATTTTATCAATAAATCCGGTTAAGTCAATCGTCTCTAACTTGCTAGGCGTCATTAATTGGTGTGAATAGAGGAGGATGAAGTTTAAAGATGGGTTTTGATAGAAATCATGAAGGACAATTAGAGAACAAAAGCAAGACCTTTATAAAAAAATTGAAATTGTCGCCTTCTCTTTCATCAGTAAACGGTCAATTGGCCTATCCCGATACCGGGGATGGAGAGCTTGACGCGGCCGAGTATTTTTTTCGATGTGGCGTCGAAGCTGCCCAACGGATTGAATGCGACCGCTTTTTTAATACTCTCAATCGTTTACTATTGGCGTTGGTCTATTCCAAGAAAGGAGATTGGGCCGAGGCGGCGGCTCTCGGGAAAAAGGCGCTTCAAGACGCTTCCTCCCAAGCCGGAGTGATTATGCCCATTTGCGAAATGATCTTAGGCGCGATTTTCATGGAAAATGGAAACCGCAAAGAAGCCCTCAAACACTTGGAAAACTCAGTAGCGCTTTTAAGAGAAATGAACCGGCAAGAGTCGTTGGCAAAGACCGGCAACGGTAGTCCGCCGGCGCGTGTTAAACCCATCAGATCCGTAATTGACAAAGAAAACGCTTTTCAAGAGGAAAGCGATTCCGCTTTCTTCAGGATTCAAATGTTCGGGCCGTTTCGGGTTTTCTTCGGTAATGACGAACTTGACCCCACCGGTTGGCGGACTGTTAAATCCCGCGACCTTTTGGCATATCTGGCTCATCAAAACAAGCCGGTCGGCACCGATCAAATCTTGGAGGATCTCTGGCCGGATCTTGAGCCCGATAAGGCATCCGCCTTATTTCATACTACTCTTTATTATTTGCGACGGCTTTTGCAACAGTTTACCGACGAAGAGATCATCATTCGCGGCTCGAAACGGTACCAGCTCAAGCCAGGCAGCGTGCTGATCGACAGGCGTCAATTTGAAGCGGTAGCGCAAAGAACTGTGAAAAAAACGATGAACGCGGTTTTGGCTAATGAGTTGGAAGCCGTAGTCCCCCTTTATCGAGGCGACTATCTTGAGGACCTCGACTATCAATGGGTGATCCCGGTTCAAGAAGAACTTAGAAATATATACAGTGATTTAAAACAAAGATTGGCCGTTTATTATCTGCAGAATAAGCAATATTTACGGGCTCTGGTTCATTTACGCCAATTAATGACGCAAAACCCCTATTCCGAAGAAGTGCTGCGTTTATTATTGAGGACCCTTGCCGAAATGGGCGATATATTGGCCCTAAAAAAACAGTATGCGATTTTTGTCAAAACCGTTCTTAATGAATTAGGCATAAAGCCGTCCTCGGAGCTAACGGCTTTTTATAAAGAACTATGCGCGGTCAAGCCGGCTCAAAAGCATGCTTGAACAAGGGGCGCGGCGATAATACCATAAAAAATGAAGCTAAAGGCTGTCCTTATCGGCAGCCTTTAGCTCGATATACAGGGGCGATGAAATCATGCCGTCATAGCCTTTATCCGTAATAAGCTCGATACTTTATTTTACTTCTGTTCCACCTTATCCCCAACCGCCACGGCATAACTGCCGCTCAATTTTTTCAGGACCGTGCAGGTGGCGGATTTATCCTTTACCTCGGTTACCTTGATTTCAGCCAACGCTTCAGTCACTTCGTCGATAACCTCGCCGGTAGTCGGGTCTTTTACGACCTCCAGCACTTTGCTGACCACAAAGACCATATCTTGGGCGACGCCGGAAGATGAACCGATATTGATGATTACTCTATTCCCCGATGCATAAGCTACAACGCCGCTTAGTTTCGCGGGTCGCGACGGCCCCCCGCCCTCGTACGCCTTTTCAGCCAGCTGTTGGGCGGCTGAAGCCACCGCTTCACGCGTGGCCACACCTAGATTGGTTTTGCGAAATTCATCACTGCCGAAAGCGATGGCCGACCATTCCACCGCTACCGCCAGATTGGTGCTGCGCTTATCGCCTCTACCGGTGGCGCTGGCGATAATCTCGGCGGTAGTGGCGTCAACCAGACGGGCGTCGATGGCGACGATGGCATTGGTGCTTTTGACTCCCAGCCCGATGCCTTTTTTTAAGCTTATGCCGCTCACTCCGGTGGATTTTAAACTGAATTCGGTAACCCGGCCCATAACCAGGAAATCGACGCCTAGGATCTTACCGATTTTAGCGGCGGTTTTGGCATCGACCCGGCCGCTTTGGCCGAAGTCTTGTTCTTGAATAACTTTATCAATCTGTTCCCGCTCGATAAGCCTGAATTTTTTAGTATTCAAAAATTCGGTGACGAATTCGTCGGCGATTCCCTTACCTACATCCCAATTGCCTTCCCACCAACGGTCCTGAATTGAACCGTCGTCAAAGGGAAGAACGGCGATTTTGTATAGTTTCTCTGCGCCTAAGGTCGGAAAAGCCGAAACAAGAATAAAGGTCAACAATACCAACAGCCCTAAAAATAGTCTACGCTTCATTTGAAACCCCCCCATTAATAGTTTTTTGGATACGCTATTCGTTAGTGATCCCAATTAAAATATCGCATTGGGATTCTCCGCCGCTGATAGTAATTACTCCGGAGCGTTGCCCTTTTTGAAAATTAATCATCTTAACCTCGCCGAGGTCGTTGGAGCTAACGCTCCAACCTTTTTTCTCCAGGTTTGTTAGGTAATAATCATAAATATCGTCGGCGGAATCTTTGGAAGTGAGCGTAGTGGTAGAACCGGATAATTCATTGTTTTTGCCGCTCAAAAATCCTCCCACTTCAGCATCGGGATAAATGGGAATATCTTTAGGAAAATTCTCGGGGAGGCCGGAACCGAAACTGAGATCGCCGATTTGAAACTTACCGCCTTTTTGGTCGATTTTAATTTTCTGACCGGTTACGCCGCTTAAGATCTTGGAGGCAAGCCCAGCGCCCCGGTTACGGGAAGCGCTTCGGCCCCACCCGAACATCATAAAAGCGATTCCGATTACCAGTAATACCGCCAGCGAAATACCGGCGATCCGGAGCATTTGTTCATCCGGTTTAAATATAGGAGTCTCTTTTACGGAAAGCTGTTGATAAATTAGCGACATTCCCATCATACCCAAAGGCATGGTTAAGATGACGCCGACAAAAAGAATAATCGAACCAATACCGCCTAGGAACATCATTACTAAACTATAGAGCCAAAGCTGCGCAGGCTCGGCGGCGAAGCAATCTATGCTTCGTTTGACGGCGTCGATGGTTCGCATTTTCTGGTCGACTATGAAACCGACGGCTAAATAATAAATGATAAATAAGGCCGGGCTAGCGGCAAAGTTGATAATCCTGCCGATTAACGGGATTGATCCGATAATATAAAATACCAGACCGGCGCCATAGAGCAACAATGTCACCACGAGAGTCGGGATGAATTGATCGAAATGAGAAAAGATCTCGTTAAATTCCGCTTTTTCACCACGGTTTAACTTTATCCCCAGGACTATAATACCGCCGATCATCGGACCGGCTAGAATACCGAGGGAAATAAAGGAAATCGCTCCTGCGACTAAACAAGCCAGTAAAAGTAAACCGAAATTTTTCTGATACAAGTTAAAACTTTGTTGTATATTTTTGACAAGCTCCATCCTTTTTCCTCCTCATATTTTTTTTAGAGCAAAAGCTGGTTGTGTTCTTTATGCACCTCCTTTAAAAATTCACCATGACGATAAACCGCTGAATCCGGTTTAAATTAATCCCGATAAGTTGATTATAGATGAAATAACTAAACAAATTCTCAACAAAAAGACGGAGTGTTCCGATCGAACCCCGGCTTCTTGCAAAGAGAATTAAAATTATCTATAATTATGAAGACATTGGTGAGTTGAAAGAAGGTTATGAATTGTTCGAGCGAGCCGTAAAGACTCTTGAATTTAATAAAATCATCTCCAAAGTTGAGGAGTATGCCGCCACGGTCATGGGGAAAGAATTAGTCCGGGAGCTCCGTCCTTTAACCGACCTGACGGCGATTCGGGAAGCCCAACAAATCACCTCGGAAGCGGTTCAACTGCTGACCGAATCCGATCGGGTTCCGCTGGGGGGCGTTTTCGACATCCGCGATTCGCTAAAGAAAGCTTCAATCGGCGGGATTTTAACGGCACAAGAGTTGCTGGAGATCGGCTCCACACTCCGGGGCTCCCGGCTAATGCGGGAATTCCTGACGGGGACCGGTAATTCCTTGACCATTTTGCCGGAGTGGGGCGGAAGGCTTGCCGTATTGCCCGGCTTAGAGAAGGAGCTGGAAAGGTGTCTCGGCCCCGAAGGAGAGGTGTTGGACAGCGCCAGCCCCAAGCTGCGTTCCCTGCGGTCCCAACTAAAGGTCTATCAAAACCGAGTTCGCGATAAACTGGAATCAATCGTTAAATCCTCGGAAAACTCCAAATACCTCCAAGAACCGATCGTTTCGATCCGGAACGACCGTTACGTGATCCCGGTGAAACAGGAATACCGGGCGCTGTTTCCGGGAATCGTTCATGACCAGTCTGCCAGCGGGGCGACTTTATTTATCGAACCTCTGGCAGTGGTGGAATTGAATAATCAGTTGCGAATCATCGAAGCGGAAACGGTTGAGGAAGTCAACCGGATTTTAAAAGAGCTTTCCGGAAAGGTGAAGGAAATCGCAGACCAACTTCGGACGGCCCTTGATATTTTGGCCCGGTTGGATCTGGCCTTCGCCAAAGGAAGGTATAGTCTTAATAGCGGCGGGGTTGAACCGCTACTGAATTCGGACGGCGAAATCAAACTTCTTAACGCCAAACATCCCTTATTAACCGGGGAAGTGGTGCCGATCACCGTTTCTTTGGGTGAGGCTTACCATACTTTGGTGATTACCGGGCCCAATACCGGAGGGAAAACGGTCACTCTCAAAACGATCGGCCTGTTGACCTTGATGGCCCAGTCGGGGTTGCATATCCCGGCCGATTCCGGTTCAAAAATCGCCGTTTTTAATAAAGTCTTTTGCGATATTGGGGACGAGCAGAGTATCGAACAGAGTTTATCCACTTTTTCGTCGCACTTGACCCAGATCGTCAAAATAATCGAGGGCGCCACAGGCCCCGATTGTCTGGTCCTCCTTGACGAACTGGGCGCCGGTACCGACCCTACCGAGGGCGCGGCTTTGGCGATGAGTATTCTGACCCATTTGCACCAACTGGAAGTAAGGACCGTGGCTACCACCCATTACAGCGAACTCAAAGCCTTCGCCTATAAAACCGAGGGGATTTGCAACGCGGCGGTGGAGTTCGATATTGAGACTCTAAGGCCGACTTACCGTTTGCTCACCGGTTTGCCCGGCAGCAGTCAAGCTTTTGAGATCGCTTTGAAACTGGGATTGCCGGAATTTCTGGTGCGGAACGCCCGAAGCTATATCTCGGCTGAAGAGGCCAAGGTCGAAGAAATGTTGAAGCAGATTGAGATCGACCGGAAGAAGGCCCGGCAAGACCGGATGGCGATCGAGGCGGACCGGCAAAAGATCGAAAAGGACCGGCGGCGTTATGAAGAGGAATTGGCTAAGTTCCAACGGGAGAAGGAAGAACTATTGCGTCAAGCCAGACTGGAAGCCAGGGAGGTATTGCTCGAGGCCAGACGGGAGAGTGAAAACCTCCTGCGTAGGCTGAGAGAGTCGCCCCCGGAGCAATTGACGGAGATCGTCAATACCGCCCGGCAGAAGATCGGGGCCGAACTGGAAAGTTTGGAAGCGAAAACTACGGTCACCCAGCCTGAGGGTGGTCTTAAGGCGGAAGACCTTAGAGTCGGGATGCGGGTCAAATCCCGTTCCTTGGATCAAACAGGCACGGTTTTGGAGATCGGCAATGGGGAGGCCGTGGTTCAAATGGGCGTCATCAAGGCCAACTTGGCGGTTGGCGATTTGGAACCGGTGGCCGAGGAAAAAGTGAAACCGGCCCGCCCGCTTCGGAAATCCGGAACAACCGGACTGGAAACGGCTCAAAAGATCTCCGCCGAGATCAGCCTGCGCGGGATGACGATTGATGAAGGTCTTTATCAGCTTGATAAATATTTTGATCAAGCGATCATGGCCGGGTTAAACCGGTTCCGGGTAATTCACGGCAAAGGCACCGGCGCGCTCCGTAAGGCGGTGCACCAGTATTTGAAAGAAAACCCGATGGTTAAATCTTTTGCCTTCGCCGAACAGAACGAGGGCGGCCTGGGAGCGACGGTGGTGGAACTCAAAAGATAGGCGGATTTTTTCGTTCCGCGTTCCGGGTTCCGCGTTCCGTGTTACCGGGGTCAGTGTTTAGAGTTTTCAGTTCCCAGTTCTCAGTTGCCAGTTTCCAGTTCACAGTTCAGTTTTCGGGCTTTTCGTTCCGCGTTTCGAGTTTCGGGTTTCGAGTTTTATGTTCCGAGTTCCCAGTTACCTGGTTCCGGGATATCCGTTTCGGGTTCCGTGTTTCGCGTTCCGCGTTCCGGGTGTGGGTTATGTGAATTAAGTATGATTGTTGCAGACTCGGTGAAAACTACGCAAAACGATTATTCAATCAATTAAAAAGGGCTGTTGCAAAAGAACATTATTTTGCAATAGCCCTTTTCTTTTTAACGATCATTTTTTCTTTTATTTTTAGAATGTTTTTCTCCTGTCTCCTGACTCCTGTCTCCTGATCACTATATCCCGACTATTGATGCACGTTGCATTTTTCCTTCGGCTCTTCGCCTTCGGTAAAGATCTCCGTCATCACCTGGTTTTGCGGGCAGTTGTCGGTGGACAGCATCCCGCTTTCACTGCAAATTCTGACGATTATCTGCCGTTTTCTCCGGCCGGTTTGCGGCGACGGGCTCGGGTTCAACGCTGGTTGTCTTTCAATATTTTCCGGCTCCGGACCGTCCTCCGGGGAATACGGATCCGGATCGAAGTGAGGAGCGGTATATGGATTATCATTGGGAAGCGAAGCTGACGGTTGGTGTAAAATACAACTTTCCGTCGGTTCGGTTCCGGCCAAATAGGTTTCATAGTTAATCTCCGGACAATAAACGGTCGCTAAAGCTCCGCTGTTAGGGCAGATTTCAACTCCGGAAACTATCCCGGACGGTACCGGGAAATTCGACGGCGGAGTTTGAACCAACGCTTTTCTCATAAATGCGCCCCAGATGCGGGCCGCCGTCGCGCTGCCGATCACATTGTCGTTGATTTTGGCCGGAAGCTTCTGAGCGTCGTTGCCGATCCAGACGGAAGCAAGCAGATCCGGAGTATACCCCACAAACCAGGCATTGGTGTAATCGCTGGAAGTGCCGGTTTTGCCGGCGACCGGGCGGTCGATCATCGCTCCCCGTCCGGTGCCGCGCATAATCACTCCCCGCAGCATATCGGTTATCAAATAGGCGGTGTTTTCGGAAAGCGCGATTTTTTTACGGGGGTGGTCTTCAAATATTTTATTCCCATTCGAGTCCCTGACTTCAAGAACGGCGATGGGTTCCACATAGACGCCTTGGTTGGCAAGGGGGGAATAAGCCGCGGTTAGTTCCAACGGTGTCACTCCCTTGGTCAAACCACCTAAGGCCAGCGAAGAAAAGTTCAGGTCATTGGGTTCGCCGCTAACCACCAGATTTTTCAAACCCATTTGTTTGGCATATTTGATGACTTTGCTCGGACCGAGACTTTCTACCAGTTTAACGGCGATGATGTTTACCGATTCCTCCAAGGCCTGACGCAAGGAGATGTCGCCTCTAAATTGCTTGTCGTAGTTTTGCGGAGACCAAGGGCCTTGCGGAGTAGGAAAGATGATCTCTTCGTCTTTCAAGATCGAACCCGGGGTATAAAGGCGGCTGTCAATGGCCGCTACATAAACAAAAGGCTTGATTGCCGAACCGCACTGCCGGTAGGCGGCTACCGAACGGTTTAATTGGGTGTTCGCAAAATCCCGGCCGCCAATCATCGCCTTGATATACCCGTTGCGGGGATCGATCGCCACTATGGCGAGTTGGGGTTGGATTACACCGTTGGAATCGGGTTCGCCGCCGTCTAACATTGCGGCAGCTTCTTCGGCTGCTTCCTGAACGACGGGATCGAGAGTCGTGTAAATCCGGTAACCGCCGGTATAGATCTCTTCTTCGGTTAGAATTTTTTTCATGCTTTGAATGATATAATCTACGAAATAAGCGGCTTTTCGACCGCCGGCGGTCAAGGGAAGAACATCAAGGGGTTTCTGTTTATAAAGATTCGCTTCTTCGGGAGAAACCGAACCGTATTTTACCATTTGGTCGAGGACCGTAGCCCGGCGCGCCAGGGCTTCCTCCGGATGAGTGTGCGGCGAATAACCGCTCGGGTTTTTGGGAAGGCCGGCTAAGAGAGCCATTTGATGCGGCTCCAACTCGGTGACGCTTTTCCCGAAGAAAAACCGGGAAGCGGCTTCCACTCCATAAGAACCGTGCCCGAAGTAAATTTGATTGAGGTATCTTTCAAGGATCTCATCCTTGGTATAATTTCGCTCAATACTAATCGCTAAAAACGCTTCTTGAATCTTTCGCGAGAAGGCTTTTTTCTGGGTGAGCAAAACGTTTCTGGCCAACTGTTGAGTAATGGTGCTTCCGCCTTCAATATAGCCGCGGCCTTTGATATCCACCCAAAAAGCGCGCGCGATCGCTTTCAAATCGATGCCCGAATGTTCATAAAAACGGTTGTCTTCAGTATTGATGATCGCTTTTTTCATAAAATCCGGAATCTTATGAAGAGGGACTTCAAGCCGGTTTTCCCTAAAAATTCTGGTGAATTCCTTTTTATTGAGATCGTAAAAAATTGTCGCTTGCTTGGGAGCCGGCAACACTACAAGATTGTGGTTGGTTCCAATCACTAAAACCAGGATAAATCCGAGCATTACTCCGAAAAAAGCAGTCCCTAAGATTATTATATACTTGGTGAGTTCCGTATTTTGGAAACGGTTATTCCGGAATAATTTCTTAAAATCTTTATAAATAGGCATGATTTTCCTCCAGTGGAATCTTTTAGCTGATATTTAAGCTCACTCAAAAAAATAACTGCCAAACTTTAAGATTAATTATACCATAAACAAAAAAAAATTCGAAAGGGGATCATTAGCGGAAATTATCCATAATGCTTTGATAATATCTTCATTTTTAAAGGCATACAATTCAGTTGAGGCGATGGTTAATGAGGTTTAAGCTAAAAAAAAGAATAATTCTTTTTAAAGTGCCCCCCTACAAACGGCGTCTGATCTTATCGATAATTTTGGTTTGGGTGATCATTTTTTCAACGTTGGCAAGCTGTTGGATGATTGATTGCCGGATTAGACCCAGCCTACGCGAATTGGCGAGAATCAGAGCCAAGCAAATCGCCGTTGAAACCATAAATAACATTATCAAAGAGCAAATCGTACCCGATTTGGAATACGGGGAATTAATCGAAATGGGATTGACCGAGGAGGGGAGAGTGGCTTATCTGAGACCTAATATCGGCGCGATCAACCGAATTTCCACCATCGCCGCTTTAAGGATTCAACAAAGCTTAAAAGAACTCCCCCGGGAGACCGTCACCATCCCCCTGGGCCAAATTTTTGACTTAAAAACATTGGCCAGTTACGGACCGCCGCTACCGATAACCGTAATACCGGTCGGAGTCATTGAAAGTTCCGTAAAGGATCAATTTGATTCGGTCGGAATCAATCAAGTCCGGCATAAAATATTGCTCAGCGTCAAAACCACCATTAAAATGGTGGTGCCGTTGGTGCGGGAGGAAATCGTCGTTCAAACCGAAGCGCCGTTGACGGAAGCGATCATCATGGGCGAAGTGCCCAATTGGTATTTGGGGATGGGAGTATTGTCTCCCCACGCAAAAATTCGGAAATAAAGGAGTATTATTAAAGGTAAAATATTTAAATCGTGGAAATATATTTGGGTAGTAATCAGTGATCAGTGGTCAGTAATCAGTAGTCAGTAATCAGTG
>JAAYHS010000112.1 GCA_012735315.1 Bacillota bacterium
CGTCAACATTATCAAAAAGAATAGACAAATAGTCGTTCTTAATTTTATCAACTAGAACCCCCGCTTTCTATTTTTAAAAATCTTTATATCTTTGTCAAATTTTCTTTTTTTACCGATCAAAAAACCAGCCCCGTCCTGCGTAACCGAGTCTGGCCACCTAAATCGAATATTAATTTCATCTCAACCCCAAACACCCTAACTTTCACCGCCAAAGGTACATAACAATTACCCAAATTGTATTGTCTTATTCTCCTTTTTCATGAAAACTCCTTCAAATATTTTCAAAAAATTTTAATTTTCGGTTAAGCAGGTATTCTCTTATCAATTAACTCCAGAAAAAAATAAGACCCGGAGAAAAATGCTTCTCCGAGTCTCCGCGTTCCGTGACTAATATGTTCGATGCATTGAAAGCTTGCTTATGTTTATCCGGGGATGAAAAGAGGCGGATTCGTTTCACACTTTCAAATACTTCGCCAACGGCAGATTTAATTCCCTGATCCCGGCGACGATTAATTTGGCAATTTCCAAAGCGCCTGTCTCCGAGAAATGAGTGTCGTCCTGGATCCCTTCCGGATAATTGCTGTTCTCACCCGGCTTAAACCAGAGAAAAAGCCGCTTCGTCTCTTCCGGCCCCAGTTTTTCAAACAATACCCGGCTCCGTTCCGTTAAGTCGATCAAAGGAACCTGCAATTCCCCCGCCAGTTTAATCATTGCTTCCGGGTAAACGCCGTGGGTCGGAATCAATTTCCCATTCTCATCAAATTTTCTCCGGTTTACCGGGGTGATCAGCACCGGAATGGCCCCCGCCTTCCGAGCGCCGTTCACATATTGGGCGAGATAAGTTTGATAAGCGACAGGATCGGCGTATCGGGTCGGGTCTTCTTTTTTGGCATCGTTATGGCCGAATTGGATCAACAGATAATCGCCGGCTTTTAGATCCGCTAATATTTTCGCCAATAAGCCTTCGTTAATAAAGCTCATTGAACTCCGGCCGGAAACCGCCCGGTTAACGATCACTACATGCTCCTCATCGAAAAATCTGTTCAATACTTGACCCCATCCGGTCCGGGGCGCCACAGCCGGTTCATAATCACAGGCGGTCGAATCGCCGGCGATGAAAACCGAAATCCGCTTTGAGCCGTTCCCCTGGTAATCGGCTTCCGTTGGCTGTTTTTCAAACATCAAATCTCTACCTTTCCTAGAATAAGGTATATATTTCTCAACCAAAACGAGCGATAAATTGTTTTTTCAGCAAGTTCTTTTTACTTCATCGCTCCTTGGATCGGGATTTGATCTTGATTAACTTCGCGATCTTGAAGGTCAATAGTGATCATAAAAACCACCGCTAAAATGATTCCGATTAAGATTATGTGAATGATGACTTTGCGACTAACCCGGTTAGCCATTTATTTTCTCCTCACCAAAATATTTGGCTTTTTTACTCCGAACGTTTAAAACCCTAAGCGTAACCGGTAACTCCATTCCTTACCGGTTGTCAAAGGTGCTGCCGGAGGGTTTCCAATAGCCGCTTCTGTTTTTAGACTTGCCTTCAAATCTTTGTTTTGCGGATACTTCTTGATAATTCGCGGTAAAACGGTTAAAACCTTTACCTGAGATATAATCTCTTTGATTGTTTTTCATGCTAAACTAAAAAAGAAAAACCCTTGACAAAAATAATCATTAAAAATACTAAAACAAGAACAGTCTTTCGCAACTCTTCCTTCCAAATAAAAAACCGGGAAAATAATGGCCCTTTAAGGTAACGAATTCCGGCTGGAAAAGTTCCTCAACCGTAACGAACTTTTCCGATTTGCAATAGCATCTAAATCCGTTTAATCCGTTAAATCTTGTTTAATCCTGGTCACGGTTCAATCCGTTTAATCCGCTAAATCTTGATTAATCCTGGTCAAAAACAAAAGAAACTGTCTGAAATGCCTTTAGGACAGCTCCTCTGCGAAAGACCAATCATAAAATCGTACTAACCGTTACGTTCCCATATCATAACTGGCCAAGTATTTCACCTGTTCCGGAGTTAATGTTTCCAGCTTAACATTCATGCTCGCCAGTTTCAACCGGGCAATTTCTTGATCAATGGCTTCCGGAACGGGATAGACCTTCTTCTCCAGCTTTTCGGAATTCTTGAAGATATATTCCACCGACAGAGCCTGGTTGGCGAAACTCATGTCCATCACCACCGCCGGATGGCCTTCCGCCGCCGCCAGGTTGACCAGCCGTCCTTCGGCCAACAATCTAATCCGGCGGCCGTCTTCTAAGATATATTCATCAACATTCTCCCTGGCTTGAATTTTATCCTTGGACATTTTCGCCAAAGCCGTTTTGTTTATTTCCACATCAAAATGGCCCGAATTACAAACTATGGCGCCGTCCTTCATCACCTTAAAGTGGCGTTCATCGATCACATTGATATTTCCGGTAACCGTCACAAATATATCACCGAGCCGCGCGGCCCGGTCCATATCCATCACCTGGAACCCATCCATAACCGCTTCCAATCCTTTTAAAGGATCGATCTCGGTAACGATTACGTTGGCCCCGGCGCCCCGGGCCCTCATGGCAAGCCCTTTCCCGCACCATCCGTATCCGGCAACCACAAAAGTGGTTCCGGCGATCAAAAAGTTAGTGGCCCGCAAAATTCCGTCGAGGGTCGACTGCCCGGTGCCGTAACGATTGTCGAACATATGCTTGGTCAAAGCGTCATTAACCGCGATAATCGGATACTGCAACACCTTTTGCTTTTCCATGGCCTTCAACCGGATTACACCGGTGGTGGTTTCCTCGGTCCCGCCGAGCACCCCCGGGATTAGTTCGGCGCGTTTGGTATGTAAGGTGTTGACAAGATCGGCGCCGTCATCCATGGTAATCTGCGGTTTAATATCCAGCGCCCGGTTAATGTGACTGTAATATACTTCTTCGTTCTCACCCCGAATCGCGTAGGTCGGGATCTGGTAAACCACATTTAAGGCTGCGGCTACCGCATCCTGAGTTGAAAGGGGATTTGAAGCGCAAAGAGCCACTTCCGCGCCGCCCGCTTTCAGAGTTCGCATTAAATTCGCGGTTTCGGTGGTTACATGGAGACAGGCGCTGATCCTTAAGCCTTTCAACGGTTTTTCCTTTTCCCACTTAGTCCTGATCGAAGCCAATACCGGCATACTGGCGTCGGCCCATTCGATCCGGCGTTTGCCTTCTTGAGATAATGCCGCGTCTTTACACTCGCCTAACAAGAACATCACTCCGTTTATGTTTATTTACTAACCAATGCCGATGAGATTTACTCCGGTTATTAAAAGTAGGTTCAGAAAATTTGAATTGCCTTACTGAGTTAACAAGATAATCACGAATCCTATTATATCATAAACCCTTGAAGGAATACCCGGACAACGGGCACTAAAAAGACCAACCGGCACCTCACCCGACTGCCCGGAAAGATACTTTGTAGTTGAACAAAGGGCTTGTCCTTAAAACGAGGAGGCTCGTCTTTCATTATACGCGAAAAGTTGGCCTTTGTAAAAGAAAAAAGTAAAATAAGCAAGTCTTTTTATTATAAAAACGGTGTTCACCGGCACAAATTACGGCCTAAGGTTCCCGCCGGAACCGACAACGCCGCTTTATTTATAATAAACCAAGTTTTTTCAAGACTTCCCGCATAATTTCGGTTTCTTTTTCGGAAGCCTCCACCAAAGGCAGACGCAAACCGCCGACTTTTAATCCCACCAAATTACAGGCGGTCTTAACCATGATCGGATTAGTGTTAATAAACAACGCCCGGAAAAGAGGCCCCAGACTGGCGTTGATTTCGGCCGCCTTACCGACCTCGCCCCGTTCATAAGCGGACACCATCTCTTGAATCTTACGGCCGGCAATATGTCCGGCCACGCTGATAACCCCAACGCCTCCGACGCTCATGATCGGCAGAGTCAAAGCGTCATCGCCGCTGTAAATCAAAAAGCCGGGAGGGGTCTTTTCAAAAATTTCGCTCACTTGAGCCAGGTTCCCGGAAGATTCTTTAACCCCGACCACATTCTCAATCTCCGCCAATCTAGCCATGGTATCCACGCTAATGTTGACTCCGGTTCGGCCGGGAATATTGTAAATAATGGCCGGCAGAGAAGTAGCCCCGGCGATCTCCTTAAAATGACGGTATAAACCCTCTTGGGAAGGTTTATTATAATAGGGCGCCACCAATAAAAATCCGTCTACTCCCGTTTTTTCAGCTTCTTTGGTCAATTCGACGCTAGCGGCGGTGTCATAAGAGCCGGTTCCCGCGATAACCGTTCCCTTGCCGCCGATGGCTTCAACCACCGCCCGAAACAGATTTAATTTCTCCTTTTTTGACAAGGTTGGCGATTCTCCGGTCGTTCCGGCTACGATCACTCCGTCGGAGCCGGACTCGATTAAACGGACAACCAGTTCTTGAGCTCGTTGATAATCAACCTTCAAATCCTGATTGAACGGCGTCACCATCGCTGTTAATACCTTGCCGAATTTTACCACCGCAAACCTCCCCTTTCTATCCCAACTCAAACTCATTATGCAAAGCCTGCAAGGCGTCGCACATTTCTTCCCGCTTCACCAAACAGGCAATGTTGGTGTGCGAATCGGTGGAATGATAAATTGAAATTCCCGCTTGTTGAAGTCCTTTGACCATCCGGGCCATGACCCCCGGTACCCCGCGCATTCCGGAACCGACGATCGCCACCTTGGCAAAACCTTTTTCCGCCGATATCCTAAGGTTTTCATTGCTTAAGATTTCTTTAGCCCGGTCCGCCAGACCCTCCTCAAGAATAAAACCGATTTGGTTGGGAGAAACCTGAATCATGTCAACGCTGATTCCGGCATTAGCCATTAATTGGAATACTTTCAATACTTGCCCGTTTTTATTCAAATCTTCGTCCGATTGTATTTTTACCAAAGCCATATCCGCCAGGTGCGCTAAACCGGTAACCACTTTATCGCCGCGGATTTCCACCTGACCAATGCCGTTTCCGTCACTAATTAAGGTGCCCAAATCATCCGAAAAGGTAGACCTGATCCGAAGCGGAACCCGGCCTTCCATGGCGATCTCAACCGCCCGGGGATGAACGACTTTAGCGCCCAAGTGCGCCATTTCACAGACTTCAATATAAGTCATCTCATGCAGCGGTTTGGCCTGGGGCACAAGTCGGGGATCGGCGGTCATTACCCCGGCGACGTCCGTGTAAATCTCCACCACTTCAGCCTTGAGCGCCACTCCCAGAGCGGCGGCCGTAGTATCGCTGCCTCCCCGTCCTAAAGTAGTAACTTCGCCGTCGCTTGTAATCCCCTGAAACCCCGCCACTACCGCTACTTTGCCTTCTTCCAGGCACCGTTTAAGATTGTCGGGGTTAATTTCCCTAATTCGAGCGTTGTTAAAATTATGATCGGTTACGATTCCGGCTTGCCCGCCGGTAAAAGCTTGAGCTTCAATTCCCTGAGCCTTAAGGGTTTGTACCATAACTACCGCCGAGATATTCTCGCCGCACGACATTAACAGATCCAATTCCCGGGGTTTAATATGTTTTACAATCCCGCGCGCCAGTCCGATTAAGGTATCGGTGGCATAAGGATCTCCCGCCCGGCCCATCGCCGATACCACTACTACTACTCCGTAACCTTGACCAATAGCCTCCCGTACCTTTTTGACTATCTCTTCCCTGCCCTCCGGTTTTGCGGTGGATGTTCCTCCGAATTTTTGAACGATCACGCGCATGCTATAGCCTCGCTTTCTTTTCTAGAAGTTCGTCGTCGGTCGCTCGTATGTATGTTGCCTAATTTAATTGGGTGTAATCAAAATCGGTTGAATTTGACGGTTTTGCAACGCCTCCAAGATGGTCTCGGGCAGCAGGCTCATCTTGGCGACAAGAGAGGTCTGTTTAGTCCGCGGCGCATCTTGGCCAAAGGGAACAAAAAAGATATTTCTTCGGTTCAAAAGTAGTCCCAGGTTTCTGGCGTTGGCGCTTAAGCCGTCGTTAGTGGAAACGGCGATCACCACCGGTCGGTTATTGCGCAGCTGGGCTTTGCAAGCCAATAAAACACTGGTATCGGTTACCCCCAACGCCAATTTGGCTAATGTATTGCCGGTGCAAGGCGCAACCACCACTAAATCCAATAATTTTTGAGGGCCAATCGGTTCAACTTCCACCAAGGTGGTTAAAGGCTTTTCCCCACAGATCTCGGTCACTTTTCCCAGCAATTCCTCGGCTGTCCCATATCTGGTGTCGGTAGAAAGGACTGCCGGCGAAAAAATCGGGATTACCCGCGCGCCTTCTTCCTTTAAGAGCCGTAAGTAAGGCAACACCGCGGCTACGGTGCAATGAGAGCCGGTGAGCGCAAACCCGATTTTCAGGTCTTTGAACCTCATTTCCCGCCACCCCCAATCCAATCCGCAATCATTTCGGGGATGGCTGAAGCCAAGATCTTTCCGGCGGTTTTCGGAGCGACTTTTCCGGGGAGCCCCGGCGCTAAAATCGCTTTCAACTTCAGTCTTTCGGCTTCCGCAAAATCGGTTCCTCCCGGTGGTGAAGCCAAATCTATAATCAAGGCCTCCGGAGAAACTGCGGCTAATTCATCTTTACCGAGCACCAACGCGGGGACGGTGTTGATGATCAGATCAGCCGAACCTATAACATTAACCAGGTCCCGGTGCAAAACAGTTTCATAATTCGACTCATAAGCCCGGGCCAGCGAAGCCTGACGGCGGGCGGCAACGATTACGCGCGCGCCCAAAGCCTTGAACACTCTGGCGGTAGTGACTCCAACCCTGCCGAAACCGATTACTAAAACGACGCTTCCATGGATGGTAATCGGCAAACCCTCCATGGCGATTTGCGCCGCGCCTTCGGCGGTTGGAATCGAATTTAAAATCGCGATCCGGTCGTCATCGGCGTACTGTAAAACGGAAATCCGCTTCTCGGCTGCGGTTTTCAACCATTTGGAAGTCATTTGGCCCGTAACGATTAGAGTATCTTCGGACAACTCCGGAAGACAGCTCCCGAAATCAATTAATTCCGTGGCTTGATAACTACGGACCATCCCGGAGTCATCCATTCCGCTAATCGGAAGGACGATTATTTTGGCGTCGTTTATCGCTTGAGATATCTCGGGAACAAACCTCACTGAATCCGGCAACTCGAACGGCGGATGGCCGAAAACTCGAACTTCTTGATACTGAGCGCCAAGCGCGCGCGCAACTTCAATCTGGCGGGCATCCCCGCCAATTATCGCGACTTTATAAGGGTAAGCGCGCTCCACTTTGTTCTCCTCCTTCCATGCCAATAGCATAGGATAGTGTAGTATATTCCATGGCTGAACCGGAGGTGAACCAGATCAAATCAGATAATCATTATCAACAAATCTTAATCCCGTGGGATCTTTTTAAAATTACCCTCCTCAATCTTCAAATAAAAAATGTTCCAAGCCGTAAGTCAATCCCGGTTTTTCAACGACCTTTTTAATGCCCAAGATCACACCCGGCATAAAGGACTCACGGCTCAACGAATCATGTCTAATGGTCAGGGTTTGCCCCTCACCGCCGAAAATTACTTCTTGATGAGCTATTAAGCCCGGTAATCGGATACTGTGCAATCTGATTCCACCCAGATCGCCGCCCCGGACTCCTTTAATCTTTTCCTCTCCGGTTTCCGAATGACCATTCAGCCCACGGCTTGCCAAGATCATCTCCGCGGTTTTAATCGAAGTGCCGGAGGGAGCGTCTAACTTTTGATCATGATGCAACTCAATGATCTCCACTTGTGAAAAATACTTGGCGCAGATGGTGGCGCAGCGCATCATTAACAGGGCCCCAACGGCAAAATTCGGCGCCACTAAAGCATTGACGCGGTAATCAGCGCACAATTCCTCGATTTCCCGCAGGTCCTCGGCGGAGATCCCGGTGGTTCCCACCACCAAATGAACCCCGGCTTTAAGTCCGGTTCGGATATTATCCATTACCGTTGCCGGCATTGTGAAGTCGACCATCACTTCCGGCTTGTCCTCAGTGATGGCCTTTTTCAAGTCGTTTTTAACCGTAATCCCGGTCGGCTCTAAACCGACAATGTTTCCAATATCCTTCCCGGTATGGACCTTGTCCACGGCGGCGACCAGTCGGATTCCCTCTTCCCTCAGCACCGCCTTAACGACTTCTCTTCCCATCCGGCCGCAAGCTCCGGAAACCAAAACCCTTATTTCACTCAATTAAATTCACTCCTATAGTTCCTTCCACCAGAATAAAAAAGAGTTGGCGCCAACCAACTCCGAATCTTGCCAGATCCATAAAGGCGGCGGTAAGATAGCTCTTCACCGGAGGTGACAGTACTGGGATTATTCATCAACAGTACCAGCCGGAAAATGTCCCTTTTCCCGACTTCGGCGAAGCATCCTTTCATTCCGCTTCGAAGGCCCGGGCGGCCTCCACGGAGTTACTATTATGCCCCGCGCCTCTATTCTACCCCGAATAATGACGATTAACGGCTATTAACGTTCAATCAGCTAAAATCGGCGGCTGAATAAAAAAAATCGAAGTTTAGCTTGGGTATTTGTCGAAGAACACCCCTAACTTCCTTATCATTTTCCTATAAAAAGCCCGATTTGTCAAGGGTCTTTTTGGTTCACAAAAGCTAATCTCAAGGCCGCGATTAATCGGCGACATGTCTTTGGTCTTCAAAGATGATAAGCTCCTCGCTGATTTTTCGGATTTGCCGCCAGGGAATGGTTCGAATTTCTTTATCTCTCCCGGTCCACCCCTGCTTGACCAAGATTAAAGCCTCGACCATACCGGTTGCCGTGTTCACCAGCAGCTCGCTGCGTTGAATCACACCCAAACGCTCGCCGGTATTGAGCTCGATTACTTCCTTGCCCTCCAATTCACTGGCGCGCATCCCGTTCCCTCCGTCACCTGGAGTCCCTTTTAGATAATATGAGGCGACAAGTGCTTTTAGAGCACTTAATCGCAGAATTAATTAACGGAACAATTCATCGGTCAGGATGATCTCCGCGTAATGCTCGGCCGGAAAAGCGCGATCGTATTCCAAGTCCTCAAATAAGACGTTTAACTTTTCTTGAAACAGCAATAACAATGGGATGGCGACTTGCTTCATTTGCGGATGCGCCGCGGCGGAAGCTCTTAACCTGAAAAAGTGCCGCCATTCCCGGTAGTTAAACGTCACCGCCACTTCGGTTTTTAACGAATTCGGCAACACCGAACGGGCTTCCTGAGCGGTACAACCTTGAGCGATCAACGCCAAATAACTTTGCTCCGCGTTCCGGCAAGCGGCTTCCCATATTTGGTAAGCCTTCCGATCTTGAAAGAAAAACGGTTCAATCACGGTGATTTCCGCTCCGTATTTGCCTTTGCTGTAATTACAGTACCTGGTGGATTCCTGACTATAACTGCCGATCCGGTGCCGGACCAATTCATGAGATACCCCGCGGTCAATCACGAAAAGCGCGGTGACTTTTTCATGCTCAATAACGGATTCATGCCCTCTGGCGATCAATGTTTTTAAAAAACTGGGGTCGCTGAAAGCCCCCTCGTTTTCTTCCGACTTGTAGCAAACTCTGGCATAACGTTCCAGTCTGTTGATAACCGTCCGCTCCAGCTGCCAGGCCGGGATCAACACCTTTGGTCTAATAATTTTCATCTCAAATCCCCTTTTATTAAGATTATTAAAACGGTTGAATTTTTACCTGAAGAATTCGTCTCAACAAACCCTTTTCCTTCATAAATTAATCCAAGGAGACCAATTTTGGCCGTTCGACAGGAATGAAAACCCGATAACTAAAACACCGTCCATGCTGACAAATTAGGTTAAATTAAATTAGATTGTTTTGGAGGTCGAAGAATTTGAGAAGAGCATTGGTTTTAGCGGGAGGCGGTTCCAAAGGCGCTTTTGAAGTCGGCGCCATCGAATATTTGGTCCGGGAGCGCGGCATTGATTTTGATATTTTCATGGGGACCAGTGTCGGAGCTTTAAACGCCGCCGTCTTAAGCCAGTCCCGAAATTATCGGGAGTTAATATTCCAAACACGGCTTTTAAAAGACCTTTGGCTGGGAATCAAAGGCCGGGCTTCGATTTATAGCAAAAATCCCTTAGGCGTCTTCAGACTTCTTTTTAAGGACTCCCTTTATAATCCCATCGGTTTAAAACGCTTAATTAAAGAGAATATCGATCCGGAACGGCTTTTTAATAATCAAAGCCGGGTTTTAAAAGTCGCCACCGTAGCCGTGGAAACCGGCGAACTGCTTTATGCGGACAATCACAACCCGGAACTTAAAGCCGACTTTTTAGAGTACATTTTAGCCAGCGCCAGTATTCCCTTGTTCTTTCCGGCGGTAAAAATCAATGACAAACACTGGTATGACGGTGGATTGCGCGATATTACCCCTTTGGGAGCGGTGTTCCGGGAATGTCCGGATGAGATCGTGGTGATCCTTACTTTCCCGATTGACCGGAATCTTACTCCGGTTCTTGGCCGTACGAAGCACCGCGGGGCTTTGAGAACCATCTTGCGCGCTTTGGAAATTATGAGCAACGAAATCAGCGCCAATGATTTGCAACTTGCCAACGTAATCAATCAAAAATGCCATGTTTTTTCGAGACGGCGGTGTACGCCGCTTATAATTATCGCTCCGGAAACCCCGCTTACCGGTAATATTCTGGAATTTAAACCGGACGATATCCGGAAAAATTTAGAACTGGGTTTTCAAGCCGCCAAAAATCCGCTTGTCCTTTACGACAAGCCGATCCTAAAGACTCTTCCCAGATAGTCGCCATGAGTATTATTCGTGCCCGTGCTCAGCGAAGCGGTGCTCGTAATCGTCTTTTCTAAACCAAATTTTCTAGGTGAAATTTTACCGCCGAATTTAAGGACGCTCTCCCATCATGAAAACCCGCTCAAAACGGCTCCGCTCCGTCACCGGGAGATCGACTTCATGGGAATCTCAATGATAAATTTTGATCCTTCTCCAACCCGGCTTTCAATTCGGATTTTCCATCCATGGCGATCGGTGATTTTTTTACAGATCGCCAGTCCGATACCGGAACCGTCATATTCGTTTCGTCCGTGTAGCCTTTCGAAAACGCCGAAAATCCGCTCCCGATATTCTTCAGCGATACCGATTCCGTTATCCGCCACAACGATCTCTACCCCTTTGGGGGTTGAAACGGGATACACTTCGACTTCCGTAGGAACTCCCTCCCGATGAAACTTTAAAGCGTTGACGATCAAGTTTTGAAACAATTGCCCCATTTGAGTCGCATCGGCCTTAACCACCGGCAGTTTTTCCGTTTTTACCCGCGCTTTGCATTGAACGATCCGGGGTTCCAAATCGGAGATGACCTCCTCAAGGACCTCTAAAAGGTCGACCTCGTCAAAGGGTTGGGCTTTAGTTGTGACTCGGGAATAAGTAAGCAGATCGTTGATTAAACGTTGCATGCGACTGGCGGCGCTCTGCATTCGCTCCAAATAATCCAAACCTTGTTCGCTCAGTTTATCGGAGCAGATTTTTTTCAAACGGTCGCCGAAAGCTACAATTTTGCGAAGCGGTTCTTGAAGATCATGCGACACTATGTAGGCGAATTGTTCCAACTCTTTGTTGGAACGGGCCAATTCGTCGGCTTTTTTCTTCAAGTCTTCCTCGGCCCGTTGTTGTTTTTGAAGGATATTTGCGCCCCAGATGGCGCTGCTGAGCATCGTCTTTAAAACCGAATAAGTTCCGTCCCATGGACCGCATTCAAAAATCACGAAGCCGATCTGGTCGTTTTCAAAAAACAACGGTTCCACCACTAATGAAAAACGCCGGTCATTCGGGAAAAATTCCTTCGGCAAAAGCGACGCGGAACGAAACCTGACTCCATCTTTGGGTATATCACCTATTCCCTGCCGGTTAAAAGCCCAAACCAATCTGGACCATTCCAGCGATTCTTCGGGGTTCTCGTACAGAGCCAAATAACAAGCAGGTATGCCCAAACGGGGCAATTCCCTGAACATCACATTTTTGATCCCTTCCATGTTAAAACTGGTAATTAACGCCGCCGCGATTTCCTGAATTATTTTGTAATCACGTTTAGCACGGAGCGCCTTATTAAATAATAAACCTTCCCCGACTACATTAACCGTAATCCGCGCTCGATGGATAACTTCCTCCACCCGTCCGCAGACGCCGGAATCGCCCCGCTGAACGGCTAATGAGATATTCCGGAGCGCGGAAAGGATATTTTGCCAGCGAATGAGTACTTCGCCGGTATCCAGCCTTATTTCCCCCAACAAGCCGCGGAGATTATTAGTAAAATTATTACTACCACGTTTTAAGTCGTTTTCCCAATCTTTAAGAAGCGTTTCCACGCTGTGAATCGCTTTTGACGATTCAAACCCGGACTGAATCAATTCGGCGACGATTCTTTCTTTTAAGGCGTCCATGGAAGATAAGGAGTTTGCCCCTTTCCCGCCGAAAACCTCCGGGTAATTTTCTCCGTCGCTTATGGAATTACAACCGCAGGATTGCCTGATGATTAACCTGGTCGGGATATAGGTTCGTTCGGGTATCTCCTTGCCGTTTAAGAGTTCCATTACGGTTTCCACCGCTTTATATCCCAATTCTTGAAAATCGGAACAAGCCACCGTCAGCGGCGGGTTCATAGCCCGGAATTGATCGGAATCGTCAAAACCGGCAATCGCCACGTCGTTTGGGATTTTTACCCCTCTTTCATTCAGCAACCGGGCCGCATTAAGCATTAACGAAGAATTGGCGGCGATCACCGCCTCGAAATCGATTCCCGGTTTTAAGTTACGGTCATCGAGCAACTCTTTCATGGCGTTATATCCTTGCGACCAGGCCACGGGAGTAGTGACCAAATTAGGGTCCAATGGTAAACCAAACTCGGCCAATACCTCTTGATAGGCTCGATACCTTTCCTCAGCGGCCGAATTATAAGCCGGGCCTCTTAAAAAAGCTATCCGCGTGATTTGGTGAGTTTCGATAAAGTGAAGCATTAAGTCGCGAATTCCTTGATGGTCCGATTGCAGAATCGAAGGAATCCCCGGGTAACTCCCCTCCCCGCAAACCAGCGGAAAGGATTGATACCTTTTTAAAAAATCCATAATTTCCGATGTGGTTAAATTCATCCCGATCGTCAGCGGCCAAATGATGACCGCGTCGATTTGTTCGCGATCCACCAATCCATATAAAATACTGCCCCGGCTTTCATAACTGCCGGGGGATTTAAGCAATCCGCCAATAAAAGTGATTAAATTGACATCCAGGTCTTCAGCCGCCTTGAGGGAACCTTCCCAGCGGTTAATATTGGTATGCCAAAAAGAGCGAAATAATAGCGCGATGGTCGGACGTTTCTTGAGAGAATCCATTTTTCCCATTACCTAGCACTCCCGAATTTAAGATGACAGCCAAATAAGTATACTTCTTTGGGAGATTCATATCAATAAAACGGCTCAGCAAACTTCCGTTTGTGATTCTTCAAAAAACCGACTAATGCGGAAGCTCTACAATCTCAAACCAATACTTCGTCAAGGTCCTAACCACATCGAGGAATTCCTCGAAAGAAACCGGTTTGCTGATAAACGAATTGACTCCCAAATTGTAAGTGCGGATAATATCCTCTTCGGCTTTGGAAGTGGTAAAAACGATGATCGGAATTTGTTTGAACGACCCGTTCGCCTTAATCTCCTGAAGCGCCTCAATCCCGTTTTTACGCGGCATGTTCAAATCCAGCAGGATTAATCCAGGCAGTGGTTGTCCTTTAAGATCCGCATATTGATTTTGCCGGTATAAATAATCCATCAACTCCACGCCGTCAACTACAAATTGAAGGGGGTTGGCTAATCGCGCCTCTTCGAGGGCTTCTTTAATCAACATTCGGTCATCGGGATCATCTTCGGCGATTAAAATAACGATCGACTTTTTATTTTCGCGCATTTTGACTCCTTTGATACGAATAATTGAATTATAATTTTCTGAGATACATATTAGATATCGGTAGATCGTAAAAAAGGCTTTACCCAAATCCGGTAAAGCGCTCCATAAAAATATTTTTCGGAAACCACCCCTATCAATCTATCTCTTCCAAAAGCTCCTTGAAAACATAACCAAGATAGTGAAAATCTCCAATCTTCCGGTTAACATTAAGAAGCTCAACGTCCACTTGGCCAGGGGATGTAGCAAACTGTAGTTGCTCAACGGCCCGACCGCGCCAAAACCGGGGCCGATATTGCTCAACGTGGCCGCTGATGCGCTAAAAGCGGAAACCAGATCCAAACCGGTCGCGGTAAGGATCAATCCTCCAATGACGAACAGCATCACATAGATGAAAAAGTATGCCAAGATCTCATGGACTACGGTATCCTGGATATGCGCCTCTCCCAGCTTGGTTTGGAGCATCAATCTCGGCCTGGCCGCTCTCATGATTTGTTTTTTCATATATTTTAATAACAAAATCACCCGCGCCACTTTAAGCCCTCCGGCGCATGAACCGGAACAGCCCCCGATAAACATTAATAAAAAAATCAAAGCTTGGGCGAAAGGCGGCCAAAGAGTAAAATCGCGGATTGTGTGACTTGTAGTGGAAACGGTGGAAATCACTTGGAAAACAGCGTACTTTAATGCTTTCGATAGCGGCAATTTCATCCCGACAAACAAAGCGCCGGCCAATAAACAAGTTACCGCCGTTATAATAGAAAAATAACCTTTGATCTCGGAGTTGGTATAGAGCGGCTTCAAGCTGCGTTTTTGAATCGCCCGGTAATAAAGGGAAAAATTAAGACCGGCCAAAGTCATAAAGACGATAAGGATTATTTCAATCGCCAAACTGTTGTGAGTCTTGATATCAATAAGCTTGGTCGAAAATCCTCCGGTTCCGATCGTATCAAAGGTATAGATCAAGCTTTCGAACATTGAGAGGCCGGCCAATTTCAAGATAACGACTTGCAGCAACGAAATTCCCGCATAAATCCCCCATAAAGCGATGGCGGTTTGTTTTAAGCGGGGCATAATCTTTTCCGGAACTAAGGAGGGTACCTCCGCATGGAACATGGACGCGCCGCCGCCGAAGATGGTAAAAACGACCATTGACAGCACGATAATTCCCATCCCGCCAATCCAAACCGTTAAACTGCGCCAAAAGATTAGTCCCCGTCCCAGCTGCCCCGCATTGCCGAGTACGGTAGCGCCGGTAGTGGTGAAACCGGACATAATCTCGAAATATGCGTCGGTAAAACTTGGAACCGACCCGGAGAAATATAAAGGAAGCGCCCCAAAGGCGACGATTAAGGCCCATCCAAAACCGACTATCACAAAACCCTCTCTCCGGCTGAACTTCCCTTCCGGCTTGAAAAGCCGCATTAAGAAGCCGGCCGGTAAAGTGATGGCGATCGCCGTCAAAAACGACGCCAAATCCGTGGAATTATCCTTTAGCGACCAAAATACCGGGAAAAACATAATCAACGCTAACAGGATTAACAGATTACCGATCGAATGAATTATTAATCGATAATGCATTGCTTCACCTAAGCCGTTATAATGCCGTTATGGAAAAATTCTTCAATCTTGGGCGCAACCGCGCGTAAAGCAAAGACGATCGCCCGGTCCCCGGGTTGAATCAAGGTATCCCCTCTTGGGACTATAATGTTCCCGTTTTGGGTAATGGAACCGATTACTACGCCGGCCGGTATCTCTAGATCACGTAGACAGGTTTTGGTGATCGGCGAACCGGGTTCCGCTTCCAATTCAAGCATCTCCGCTTCACCCCTATTAAGCAGGTTAACGGAGATCACATTTTTTCTGCGCATTAACTTCAGGACCGTGCTTACCGTTAAGAGACGCGGCGTAATGGTCGCGGTCACTCCAATGCTTTCCGCGAGCGAAATGTAATCCTCCCTTGATACTTCACAGATCACCTCATTAACATCTCTCTTTTTGGCCAACATGCAAGCCACCAGATTGGAATTGTCGGACCCGGTCGATGAGATAAAGATATCGGTTTCGCCCAGGTTTTCTTCCTCTAAAATCTCCATCTTGGTGGCATCGGCGCAAATAATCCGGCAGCCTTCCAGAGCGACGGAGAGATGACGGCACCTCTCCACCGACGGCTCAATTATTTTAATCTCCGGCAAATTCTTTTTGGTCCGTAATAAATAAACAAGGTATTGGGTGATTAAACCTCCTCCGGCGATGATAATCTGCTTAAATTTGGGTTTCTTTAATTTTATTAAACCGTTGAGATTATGAAAGCCGGCGGTTTTCCCAAGGAGGTAGATTTTATCGTCCTGTAAAAGTTGGGTATTCCCATTGGGAATAATCACTTGCTCCTTCCGGATCACCGCGACAATTGTATATTGTTCCAGATTAAGCTCGGCGATTCTCTTTCCGGCGACATCCATTTCCCCGGCAACTTTGATGCAGATCATACTTAATTTGCCCCCGGCGAAATAGTCGATTCCGGTGGCGGTGGGAACTTCGATCAAACGATATATTTCCTGGGCCGCCAAGTATTCGGGGTTAATGAACAGATCGATCCCAAAGTTGGTATAGGCTAACACCGAGGGCAACGCGGCGGAATAATCCGGATTTCTGACCCGGGCCGCGGTGGTCCTCACCCCCATTTGTTTAGCGAGCATGCAGGCGATAATGTTCAATTCGTCATTATCGGTTACGGCCAGCAGCACATCGGCGGTTTTAACCTGAATGTCTTCGAGAGTTTTCACGCTGGCCCCATTGCCGGTCACGGTCATTACATCGAAATTATCGGCGATCGGCTTCAACGCCTCCGCATCTTTATCGACTATGATCAGGTCGTGATTCTCTTCGGATAAGACCCGGGCCAGATCAAAACCGAGATTCCCGGCGCCGACAATTACAATTTTCAATTTTATTCCTCCCGGTAAAATACCAGTCTTCAATTAATGAAATCCATAC
>JAAYHS010000113.1 GCA_012735315.1 Bacillota bacterium
AAGAGTATAGTGTAGATGTTACCCTGCCTCTCGGTACCAGTCTGGAAACGACCGATAACTTAGTCCGCCAAATTGAGTCTTATTTGATGTCCTTACCGGAATCCGATTTAACTTTCGCGCTGGTCGGCGCCAGTTCCGGCTTTGCTCTCGGTTCGAGCGGTGAAAGCGAAAAAGCTTCATTGACTGTGGTAATGAAGCCCAAATCTAAAAAAACCGTTGATGATATGGTTGAAGAAGCGCGTCGGAATATAAGTAAATATCCCGGAGCCAAAATCAATGTAACCAAGCAAGAACATGGCGGTTTCGGGGGCGGCGCGCCTATCGCGATCAATATTGAAGGCCCGGACCTCAATACTCTAAAAGTTCTAGCCGAACAGGTTAAGGAAATTGTCAAACAAGTCCCGGGAACCCGCGAAGTCAATTCCTCCTGGGAAGAAGGCCGCCCGGAACTGCAATTACGGATAAACCGGCAACGGGCTACAGCTTACGGAATCTCGCCATCGACCATCGCCAGTACGGTTCAGACCGCTTTTCAAGGGACAGTGGCTACCCAAATTCGTCTCGCGGGCGAGGAGTATAATGTCTTATTACAATTAAAAGAAATCGACCGTCAAAACCAAACGGATCTTAAGAAACTTTACCTCCCGACCGCCACCGGAGGAATGGTCCCCCTCGCCGAAGTGGTTGACTTTGTCCAAACGACCGGGCCAAACAAAATAAGGCGGGAGAATCAAACTCGTCAAGTTCAAGTAACCTCACAAATTGTCGGTAGCGACTTGGGTAAAATAACCGGGATCATCAAAGAACGCATCCAACGGGAGATTATTCTGCCCCCCAATTATGATATCGTATTCGCCGGTAATATCAAGGAAATGCAAGAAGCCTTCGGCGCACTGACCTTGGCCCTTTTGATGGCAATTGTCTTGGTTTATATAGTTATCGCCATTCAATATGAAAATTTGGTGCATCCTTTGGCGATTATGGGGTCTCTACCATTAACCCTATTCGGTATATCTTGGAGCTTATTGCTGACTGGCCGAATCTTTGATGTTTCCGCTTTTATCGGAGTAATCATGCTCGCCGGAATTGTAGTTAACAATGCCATTGTATTGGTGGATTACATCGAAACATTGCGCAGCCGGGGAATGGAACGGATCGATGCCATTCTCGAAGCCGGGCCGACACGGTTGCGTCCGGTGCTGATGACCACTTTGACTACAGTCCTTGGCCTGATACCTCTCGCTTTAGGTATCGGCGAGGGATCTGAAATGAACGTTTCCTTGGCTACCGTAGTTATCGGCGGTTTGACTTTTTCTACCGTCTTAACCTTGGTCATAGTTCCGATAATCTATAGCGTCCTCGATGATCTTGCCGTTTGGACCAAACGGACGATATTGCGTAAAACCGGAGTAACCTTGGAATATCGTCGCTAGGAAGTATCTCGGCCAATTAAGGGGTATGGGTAGTCGCCCATATCCCTTATATTTTTGCTGATAAGTTCTATTCACGGCATTAATGGTAATAATTTTTATTAGTTATCAAAAGGAATTCCGTCGTCTACGACGAAACAGTATAAAACAAAGGGGGGATTTAAGCATATGGAGATCATCGGGCTCATAGCCGTAATTTATTTGATTTGGTATTTTATCGAACATCAAAAGTGATTCGAGGATACATATCCTAATTGATGCAGGCCCGGCCGTCCGTAAGCGAGGATCTCAACCAGGGGGCCTGTATTTTCATTAATCCATTAGTTTTTAATTATGATTAAAATTAAAACAGTGACGAGGTTTATCGGTGCTAAAAAGAGCGCTTGCTTTGATCCGCAAAGATTTCCTTGAATTTACCCTTAGCAAAGCTTGGATTATCGTCTTAATGATGCCTTTGTTTATCGGCTTTTTATATCTGGTCGTTTACAAACAGGCTGAAACCGGCGGTTTTCCCATCGCCTATCCGGCCGACGCGGATCCGGCCGTAATTGAAGTCATCTCCAAAACCGGAGTCGATTTAAGACCGTTTCCCCATCGCTTAACCGCCGAATCCGCTCTCAAGGAAGGCGAAATCAAAGGGGTTCTATTAGCGGATGACCAATCCGGGGGACTGTCGCTCTTGGTTGACCAGTCCCGGACTCAAGAGGCGCTCGCGATCGTGAATGCGATCAATTATGCTTTGCTTAACGCCTCCGGGAACCACGCCATTCCGAAAGTCAATTTAGTGTATACTAATGAACAACTTCCGGTCCGTTGGCTTTCCTTTCCGGTCTGGCTGCTCCAGATCATCCTCACCGTCTGCCTGCTGCAAGCGGCGGCGGCGGTGGCCGACGAAAAAGAAAAACAAACTTTGCATTCGCTATTAATCTCACCCCTGTCGGTCTTTGAATATCTTTTCGCCAAATTGCTTTGGTTTGCAGTCATCGGAGTCGGCGCCTTATTCCTGACCTTGATCATTACCGGAGCGCCGTTAAACCCTTGGTATGTTTTGATATTTGGGTTCTCCGGCTCACTAACCTTCGGAGCGGTTTCCTTATTGATCGGACTGCTGGCTCCGACTGCTTTGATGGCCAGAACTCTTGCCACTTTAACTTATATTGTAGCCGCGCTCCCCCTGATGGTACGGGATCTCTCTTTTGCCTGGAAAGAGATTTTCTATGCCTTTCCTTCTTTCTTAATCCTCAAGGGTTTTGAAAAAGCGCTGCTCGTCAAGGCCTATCAACCGGAGGCGACCTCCTGGATCATCGCTCTTTTTTCCCAAACTATTATCCTGTTTTTGATTACCCGGTTCTATCTCCAAAAAAAAGCCGATTTTTGAGGTGAGTGATGACAATCCCGGACTCCGATTATATTTTGGAAATCAAGCAACTCTCCAAAAAATACCGCCAAAAAACGGTGGTCGACAACCTTTCTTTTAAAGTAAAATCAGGCCAAACGCTGGGTCTGTTGGGTCCCAACGGCGCCGGAAAGACTACGACCATCCGGATGTTGATGGGCCTTACCAGACCGTCGTCAGGGTCAGCCACTATTTTCGGCTTGGATTTAAAAACCCAGGCCAAACAAATTCACTCCAAAATCGGGGTTGTCTTTGAAAGACCCAATTTATTTGAAAACTTATCGGGCTATGAAAACCTGGCCGTTTTTTGCCGCCTTTATGATCAGCCCCTGTCCTTAATCAAACCTCTCTTGGAACGGATGGAACTCTGGGAACGGGCTCACGAACCGGTGAAAGTCTATTCAAAGGGAATGAGACAACGCATACTCATCCTCCGGGCGTTAGTCCACCGACCGCGGCTTTTATTCTTGGATGAGCCGTGTTCCGGGTTGGACCCGGTTTCTTCCCGGATCATCCGGGATTATCTGCTGGAATTAAAAAAAGCGGGGGTCACTATCCTGTTAACCAGCCACGACATGGAAGAAGTCGACGAACTCTGCGATTTAATCGGCTTTATTAATAACGGAAAACTGATCGTGCTTTCCGATAAAAACGCTTTGAAAACAAAATACGGCAGTTATTCTATAAAAGTCGTCTATCAAACCGATAATAAACTTGTCGAAGAAGTCTTGGCTCCCACGCCGGAAAACTTTTTACGCCTTAGTGATTTGTACGCCAAACAGCAGGTGGTATCGATCCGTTCGATGGAAGCCTCTTTAAGCGACATCTTTAGGAAGTTAAGCGCCTTAAACTGATGACGCTGATGACGACTTGATATTTTTAGAGAAAACGACAATCTCCGTCGCGGGTTAGAACCGCATTGCCGGGTATAATATAAAAACGTTCAAGTCCACTTTAAGGTTTTTTAGATTTATTAGCGTTAATTCGCGTGTATTAGCGGTTAAATGCGTTAATTCGTGTGTAGCGGTTAAATCTTTAATCGGTTTATTATTTTCTAAGTAGAAGCCGGCGGCCGGTCGGCGTTTTAAAGAGAAAATCGATATTTAAGAAGGGTTTATCATTCAAAGCGCGAATCAATAGCAAAAAATACTTTGACTTCATTTGAAAGGATTGGTTACCATGGCTCTTATCAATGAAAACTATTTACAACTGCCCGGCAATTATCTTTTTTCGGAGATTGCCCGGAGAATTAACAAATACAAAGAGGAGCACCCCGGAGCGGAAATAATCCGGCTGGGAATCGGCGATGTTACTCAACCGCTGGTTCCGGCGGTGATCGACGCTTTCCAAAAAGCGGTGACCGAATTAGGCGATGCTAAAACCTTCCGCGGTTACGGTCCCGAGCAGGGTTACTCTTTTTTAATCAATAAAATTATCGAGCACGATTACCGCCCCCTCGGAGTCGAACTGGATGAAGACGAAATTTTCGTCAGCGACGGCGCCAAATGTGATACCGGAAACATTCAAGAAATCTTCGGGCTGGATAATATAATTGCGGTGACCGACCCGGTTTACCCCGTTTATGTGGACAGCAACGTCATGGCCGGCCGTTCCGGTAAGCTCGGGGTAGACGGCAAATATCAAAAAATCGTCTATCTCCCCTGTACTGAAGCGAACGGTTTAAAACCGGAACTTCCCAAAACCAAAGTCGACCTTATTTACCTTTGTTTCCCGAACAACCCTACCGGGATGACCTTAACCAAAGAGGAATTAAAGCGATGGGTCGACTATGCCCGCGCCAATCAAGCGATTATCCTTTTTGATGCGGCCTATGAAGCCTATATCCAAGAAAAAGGAATTCCCCACAGCATTTATGAAGTTGAAGGGGCCAAGGAAGTGGCGATCGAATTCCGAAGTTACTCTAAAACCGCCGGATTTACCGGTACTCGCTGCGCTTTTACGGTTGTCCCCAAGTCGGTAGTTGCTTACGACTCCACCGGCAAAGCCCATCCACTTAATAAATTATGGCTCCGTCGCCAAACCACCAAGTTCAACGGAGTATCCTACCCGGTCCAAGTAGCCGCAACCGCTATCTATACCGATGAAGGCAAGGAACAAATCAAGAAAGTGATTGCCTATTACATGACCAACGCCCAAATTATCCGGGAAGGATTGCAAAAACTGGGCTTCAAAATTTACGGCGGAATCAACGCTCCCTATATCTGGCTGAAAACTCCCGGAAACCTCTCCTCATGGGATTTCTTCGATAAACTCTTGAATGAAGTCCAAATTGTCGGAACCCCGGGCTCCGGCTTCGGTCCCAGCGGCGAAGGGTATTTCCGGTTAACCGCCTTCGGCAGTAGGGAAAACACGGAAAAGGCGATGGAAAGGCTCCAAAATATTTCTATATAACATAGTTACGTTCGGTTTATCAACCCTAAGAACGTCCTTTTAAACCGCTAAAAAATAAAACCTAACTGATTCACGCCCCTTAAATACATGAAAAGGGATGAGTTAGTTAGGTTTTAACCACTTTATCCATCTAAAGACCAAGCTTCATTTATCATGTTTATTCTTAAAAATTTTCATTACCCAAACCCTGATTTGCTTAAAGAAGAATAAGGCACCCACTAAAATGCTGGCTAAAAACTGCCAGATAATCGTGATCGATACCGGATCGGAGTAGGCGAAAGTCGCCGGAATCGTGAACACCATTAGCATAATCGTTAGCAAGCAAAGGGCTTTAAACTTCATTGGTCATTCTTCCTTTCCATTTATAATTTTAAATGTCTCTTTTCTTTCATTGGTTATTTCGTTTAAACTTCCGGTTAACGCTAAACAACGGCTCTCGATTTTAAAGCGATAATTGAAGCAAAATCAGCTCATGTTTCAAAATTTATTTGATAAAATCCATTTCTAAACACATATTATAACATATTCATCCTTTTTTTGATTGAAAAAATCGATCTTTTTTTATTTAAAACTTGGAAAAAACCATTCAGCCGCCGCCAATTTTAGCTTGGCCGTCGGATCAATGACGTTACAAAGAATGCTCTTTATTTCAGTCATTCACCATTTATACCTGACCGTGTAATTAATCGCTTTCTCCCCGCCGGCCGGAATCGTCGTCGTGAATTCCACTTTCCCGGCCTCCGTCTTCACAAAATCACAATCGTTTTTAATGATCCGCCATTCGTTCCAGCGGTTTAGATTTTCAATCGCGGTTATTTTTACCGCTTCCTGTTTGTGATTGCGCAAGGTAATTCTATAGCTTTCCTCGCGAATATTCTTGCTCGGTTCGCGCGCCTCGGTTCTAATCCGTTCTCCGGTAATATCAAAAGCGTTTCCTAAGTAAACCCGGATTTTTTCATCCCGCGGAGTATGGTCGATCCAATCTTCGCCCACGAATTGCAAAGAGCCTTCACTATCGGCCTTCTGGACCCGGATCCGGCCTTTGGGCAACGGCATGCCCAAATTGTTTTCCTTACTGTTTTTTAGCTCCAACATTACTTTCACTTTTTTAGGGTTCAATGCTCCTTCATAGATATACAACTTTTGCGCCGGAACCGAAACGCCGGTTAACAACTCCAATTGTTTTACCTGATTATTTTTTAGGGTCGTGCTCCGGCCTAAAGTATAAAGATGATACTCAAAGAAGGATTCTTCCGCGAATCCGGCGTCCGCCGCCTCTTCCTTCGCGGCCCGCATTAAAAAAACCTTTTCCGCTTCCGGCCTCATCGTTTCGGGAACGCGGTTAACATCGCCCGCAACCAGCTTTAACTTGGCCTGCTTATATTCGGAACCGCTTTTATTATCAAGCGTCACCCACCCAATCAAATCAAGGCGGTCTTCGAGCTGATTGACGGTCGCCACATAATCGGCCTTCCAGGAGAGCCCCCGTGTCAAATAGGTAACTTCAACTTGTTGTTTTCCCGCTTTATTCGGGTTGGACAACAGCCAGACCAAAGTCGGACGGACTACCAAACCACCGGGCATTTCCGGAAAGAATACCGCTTGAAGTTGCTCGGATTTAATAACTTTGACTTCCCCTCCGTCCGGTTTTGCGGCGATAATCAAATTAGCGCCGGCGCCTATCAGGTAACCTTCATAATTGTCGCCTTTAACGGTGGTCATGCGAATCTTTTGACCTAAATACTTTTGGAGTAATTTACCATCGTTGATAATGTCATATTCATAATTTTGTTCTAATACTCTCACTTTAGGTTCGGTCAGCGAACGAAACCAAACTGAGGTCGGATCAATTAACGCCGCCACCTCGGTAAACCTCAGTTCACCGATGCCGGCCGGAAGTTCCATTATCCGCCGTTCTTTGACCAGCGCCAAATCATGATTATAAACCGTTAACTCCACGCCTTCCATTTCCCGATGATCCGCGCGGACGCTTCCGTTAAAAGCCGCGATTACCAGCAACGATGCCAGCAAGGAATAAAATACGATTCTTAAATAAAAACGGTTGAAAGTCATTCAAAATCACCTCGATTCGCCCGTTTTCACGGCGAAAAATTTTGGAATTGCGGCGGTATTTCCCTTATCAAGACGCAATTGAAACCGATTGGTTCCCAAAATTAAGGGCCAAATAACTCCTGGAAAAAACATAAGTATTTAGGCTAACTTCTTAAAGGCCTGGATGAACTTTTCAGTAACCGCCTCCACCGATTGCCCCGCGGCGATATCTTTTTTAAGGCAAGAAATCAGTTGATTGCTAAGAACGGTAATTGCCGCCTGAGTCACGGCTTCCTTAACGGCAATCAATTGAATTATCAAATCCTGACAGGAACGCTCCTCTTCGACCATTTTTTGAACGCCGCGCAGCTGACCTTCAGCCCGTTTCAACCTCGCCAAAATTTCTTCCTTGGCGTCACTGGTGAAACAAGTTTTTTCATCAATACCGGCCATTATTAATCCTCCTACTTTACCCCGTATTGTTTATTTGCTTTATTCGGGTTTAGTTCCAATTTTACCTGCAATAATTTACAAGGGGCAAATGATAATTCCCCGCTATTTTCCGGGAGGCGCCAAGTTTAATTCCACCCTTGTCAATTTGGCTAATTCCGGTGAAACAGTGGACAAATCCTCCCGGGAGATCTCTTTTAGAGAGGTTTTTCCCAGACACCGCATGGCCAAAACCATCTCTTCCTTGCAGCTTTTTAAATAATTGGCCAAACTCTTGGCCCCGGTATCGATGTCGAAGCGATCCTTATACTTTCCCCTTTCATATACCAATTCGGTTGGCGGTTCCCACGGAATTACCTTGCTCACTTGAGTATGGGCGATCACCAACAAAGCTATGGTTCCAATCCCCACGGCGTCGGCCCCTAAAGCCAACGCCTTCAAAAATTGGCCGGGGGTTGCCAGCCCGCCACAGATAATCAGCGATATTTTTCCGATTAACTTTTTGGCTTCCAAAAACCGGACCGCGCGACAGAGAGCCGGGAGCGTGGGTAAACCGGTATCATCCGCCAGGATGGCCGGTCCGTAATTAATTCCCGCTTCCGCTCCGGAAATGCTCAAAAAGTCGATCCCGGCGCCGGTCAAAATGTTGAGTTCTTCTTCCAAACGGTGCGTTGCGCCGATTTTAACGCCGATCGGCGCTCCGTTGGCGACTCCCCGGAGATAAGCGACTAATTCGGCTAACTCCTCTTGATTACGGACATTCGGCAAAGTCGCCTCTTCCAGCATGTTCTCTCCCGGCTTCAGTTTCATATAATCACGAAACTCCGGACTTAGCTCTTGATAATCCCAAATCCGGGGCGCCGACCCGAAAGCTCCGTACCCCAATTGAATTTCAACCGCGTCGGCCTGCCGCAGAACCTCTTCCTCTTTAGCCCAATACCCCCTGTTATATTGGATTATCAGGCGCTTCACATGTTTCCGCTCCTCCGGCAAAAATGGTCCCACGCCGGTATTAGTGGCGGTATTTACTTGATCGGCGCCTTTTGCCAAAGCCAACTTGACTTGGAGTGAAGGTCCGGCGCCATAAGCCATCCCCCCGATTAAAATCGGAATATCAAGGTATAAAGGCCTTTTAGCATTAGGTCCGATAACCACTTTGGTATCAATCGCCACCGACTCCATTACCGGTTTTCGTGTCAAATAAACACTGTTAAAAAAAAGTTTGTCCCATTCCGAAAAATGTTTGGGAGACCCAAAAGGGCGCTGTAACGCTTTCCCGGTCGTTCCGCGCAAATCGGATTCCAAGATATTCCGGATCCCGACTTTAGCAAAGACATTATACATCTCACTCAAATTTTCGGGATACGGGTCCTTCATCAACCGTTTAATAAAAGAATCAACCCATAAATTTATCGCCGGCTTCCATAACAGCAGGCCGGCTAAAGCGGTCACCAGAAAACCGAAACCCACCGCCACAAAAAATTCCCAGCCCCAAGACATCTAAATCCCCCTTTTCAATAGCTTTATTTTTACCATAGTTGACCCGAATATTGTCTTTTCGATTCTAAATAAACTTTTTTTCAAAGGAATCGCCCACCCCGCGGCCTACCGGGACACGTTAAAGGATGAAAATAAGAAGGCGAGCACGGCCAAGTAGTTCTTTAGTGTCCCCCGGCCCCATCCTTTCTCATTTTCTCGCTGTTGCGCCCTTGGTCAGCTTATAAACCTGTTCATACAAGATAAACTGTTTCTTCGGTACCTTTTGGTTATTAATAATAAACATTATTACCATTCTATTGAATTGTAGGCAACTCTTATTCTATATACAATATATAGTGGTTGACTATATTAAAATTAGTGTTAAAATTGATACACAAGAAGAAGATATCATTGGAAGATATCTCCAAGAAATCAACGAAGCGTCGGCATCAGAAGCTGACGCTTTTTCCTTGGAGGGATTTTGTTGTATAGAGTTATGGTTTTCATCGATGGAAATAATTTTGAAGCTGCAATCACAGGATTATACGGTGGTGTCAACAAACTAGATTATAAAAAATTAGCTGAATTAGTAGCTAAAAAAGTAAATGGATTTTTAATAAGATTTTATTACTATAAATGTGGAATATTGAAAGGTGCATGTGATAGTAATATTATTTTGAGCAAAGCAGAATTAGATACAATAAAAAGATAATGGGCTGCCGAATTTCTATATTCAGCAACCCCTGGTTTCAAGACTATATAATCCCAAGTTATATAGTCGGTTTATTATATGATGAATTCCATTTTTTGATACATTTTTATAATCGGTATAATTCTATAAACAGTATAGAATTAAATATTAGGTTTATTGAATTTCCATCCAGCTAACGGTCAATGGGCCAACTGGTCAGCAGGACCGGACCGGAGATGCCTCTCCAAACCCACAATTTCAGTTTAACCGGCCCCGCCATTACCTCTTTCCTAGAATATATGCTTCGAATTCTGATACTCCTGCACCAGCATCAAGGCCTCACCGAACCGTTGGAAATGAACTATTTCCCTTACCCTCAAAAAATTGAGAGTGTCTTTGAGATCGGGATCATCGGTTAAATCAATCAACCATTGATAAGTAGCCCTGGCTTTTTCCTCAGCCGCCATGTCTTCATGTAAGTCGGCCGCCGGATCGCCTTTAGCCTGAATGTAAGTGGCGGTCCAAGGATTACCGGTTGCGTCCACATAATACAAAGCATTGTCGTGGTCGGCATAATGTCCCCCCAGATCCGCCTTTCTCATTTCCTCGGCTGTCGCATCCTTGGTTAGCTTATATACCAAAGTTGCAATTATTTCAAGATGGGCCATTTCTTCAGTGCCGATATCATTGCAAATCGCCTTCGTCACATTGGTCGGCATTGAATAACGCTGGTTTAAATAACGCAGCGCCGCCGACAATTCGCCATCAGGTCCGCCATATTGAGTGATTAAGTATTTGGCCATCCTCAAATCAGTTTTACCGACCTTGGCAGGGTACTGAAGTTTCTTTTCATAAATCCACATTAAAACGTCTCCTCCTAATTAATATTCGATCTCCCACGGCCACGGTTCCTCAATCCATCTCCAACACGGTTCGCCAAGATTATCGGTGGGCAATAACGGGCCATAGTTTCTAGTGTATGCCGCTTTTACCTGTTCCATCTCTCTAACTGTATTGGCGTAATCAGCCAAAGCCCTTTGGTCGGTGGGGTGAGTATCCAAATACAAATGGAAATCGACGGCGGTAAACTCCAATGCTTGCAACCGCTTTAACATTTCCAACTGCTCTCGTTGCATCCTAAGCCCTCCTCATTGATTCATAATACGGACGGTACAATTCGGGGAAAATCGTCCCCATCATCAAACCCTTCATCGGATCCCATCGATTTACATATACTTGAAAAGGAATATAAGCCTGAGCCAGGCGTAACATCATCCGGTTCATTTCATCCATATCTAATTACCCTCCCTAGGTCTTTTGTCTTATTCTATTCGCCTAAATGTTTTTTGCACATGGGACATTTGCCTTTGATTACGGGCCTAAAGCATAAAAAAAGAACCTTTGCAGGTTCAAAAAAACAAGCTGTCTTTGGTTGCGGACGGTGAAATGCTAATGTTTGTCCTTGGCCGATTTCCGACGGCGATATTTAAACTTAATTTCCTTCGGTAAAATTATTTTATCGATCATTACGCCCGAATAATCGGCGTCGCCCAAACAGCGAAGACAGTTGTCGCAAATTTTAGCGGGATCAAGATCGCAGCAGTCACAACGACCGCACTCCACACATTTTTCCCCTGGTTCCAGTATACATTCCTTAGCCATGGTCCGCTCCGGTTTTAAAAGATTTCGCCTTACCAAGCGAGGAGTCCGAAAGGCCGTCCAAAACACCCCAGCGCTTTTAATGATAACATTCCACGAATGCGCCTTTTAATCCTGCGGACCGGCGCATTATTTTTGAGCTTAACGCCGCCCGGAAACATTCTTTTCTTTCCGCCACGATCTTAGCTGCCGCTCACCGGCGTAAATAAAGAATCAGAAAGACGGAGCGCACGAAGGAAAAAACGTAAATAAACCGAAAAAGTATTATGGAGGTAAAAGATGCTTTATGCCGCTTCTGTTAAAGTAACCTTTCGCGAAAACCAAAGGCGGATTGATGTAATCGTCAATGCCGAAAATTTGGAAAAAGCCAAAGAAAAAGCGATCAAACAAGCGCGCGGCATTTATGCGCCAGGTAAAAAAGCCGTCTATTCGGTGACTGAAATTATCAGCGAATCCGAAGCGCTGGAAACCTTACGCCCCTTCCCCGCAGTTCCGGAGCCTTCAGTTAACGGGCATGAAAATCCCGAGCCGGAATAAGATGATTATCGGGACTATGATACCCCTGTTTACCGGATAACCTTTAAAATTATCTAATTGCGTCCTTTACCGGGATATAAAACCGCGACGGTCGGTTATACTAAACAGGGGTGGAACGATGTCCAAATCGTCAAAGATCAATGATATCATGAATTTCGTGACCAAGCATCCACAGACCGTGGCCAGCCGCCGTATCTGCCGGGAAATAATCGGAGAAGCGGTCGAGCGGTTTAACGAAGAATTCGCCTTGGAGTTGGAATCCGGTTTAGCGGAATTATCCGATGAAAAAGTGGAGGCCTTCCATGTGCTAATTAAATAAAGGTTTGGCTGATAAACGGTATTCCCGGATCAAATAATGGAGAATGTTGGTGAAAACCGCCACATGCTCTTTTTTTTTATTCATAATCGTCACCAGAGTATTTTGAATGAACGGGTTATTGGAGCTTTGAATCTGACGCTGATAGACATTGATCGCCAACAACTCATCCCGGATTGCATTCCGCAGGCATTCCAAAGTTCTTGAATCCGGCTCCATATCTTTTTGGGGAAACCGGTGCTCCGGCCGGGGGCGGTTAGCCGCCTTATTTCCCGGATGAGGTTGGGCTGCTGGCGGCGGCGCAACGGCCGCTTGATGCCCAAATCCGATTAAACCGAACAACCCTTCGGCTTTAAAGGCTTCCGCTTGTACCGGATCAAGATTGGCCAAGATTCGCGTCAACCGAATAATATGTCCCCATTCATCTTGAGCCGCTTTGATAAACTCGTCGCTTAAGGAACGTTCTTTAACTTCAGCGGCGCATTCCAAGTAACCGATTAGGCTGCCCCATTCCTCGACCAAATCCTCTCTTAAAAGCAACAACTCCGGCTCTCCCGAGAAATGAACCGAACCAACGGACCGGGCGATAAATTCCGATTCCGAAAGCGTCTGCATCCCAATCCCTCCGACCGATTTTTTCTGATTATCATCATATGTGCTAAAAGCATAACTTGTTAACCGGTCGGCAAGGATCGGATTTTATGATATGGATTATTGCAAAGCTTCAAAAGCCAACTCCTGAATGCGGCGATGATACGGCAAAAAGCGGTGGAACGCTTTCAAAGACAATTCCTCGGTTAGTTCATAATAATGATCAACATTAATCCGGGAGCTCTCGATCGGCACCACCAGGTCTCCCTCACCGGTCCAATCGGTCAGCCAGCGAAACGGCTCTTGTACCAGCCGGAGCCGGGGATTGGGAACCGCTTTCATCGCAATGATAGTGGTTTCCACATTATCCGGGAAAGGGGCATGCGCCAACTTTTGCAAGAATGGGTTCTCGAAACTCAGCACCTGGGGTGATAAAGCCCTGCCGTCTCCCTCAAACAGGAAGTCTTCGGCGCTGCGGGATAACGGTATTTTAAACCAATCGGCCCAACGGGAACCAAGAAAAGGCGGGGCAATCATTACCAGTTTGCGGACTTCGTTTTGAAACAAAGGAGAGATTACGTAGTATTTCCCGATAATCCCTCCCAGACTGAACGTCAACAAATTCACTTCGGCGACCCCCGCCGTTTGGATCACCTTTTCGATTTCCCTTTTTAAACGACGCGCTGAAACCGGAATCGGTTTCAAGGTGGGGTATGAATACCAAAATAAATCCTTTCCCGGTTGATATCCCCGGTTAATGAAGAATTGATACATCCCCTCGGGGTGGGGCGCGCCGAATAGGTTCGGCGCGCCGAAAGTTTTTCGAGCATTACTGCTAATTCCGTGAATCATTAACACCGGTCTCATCTTACCACCCGAATCACTGCGTCAGCCGAGTTATGCTTCTATGCTTCCAATAAATCCCGGGCAATTTTAACGACAACTTTCCTGACTTGACCGCCGCTTTGATAATCGCAACCGGGACGATGGATTTCATCCGGGAAAAAAATCGCGTACATCCCGGAACTTAAAATCAAGTCCATCTCGCCTTTAACGGTCCGGTAATAAACCGCGTCTTTTTGTTCAAGCAGATCTTCTTTAACTTCGCTTTCCGGGCTGTACGGGGCAAACCCGATCACTTCATTTCCTTGGGTGATATATTGAATGTCAATGTATTTGGCGTGGGCTTCGGCTTTCTTCTCCGGCTTAGGTGCGGTTCGGTATTCCTGAACCAACGCAAAGATCGAACTCCCCTCGATCTCATATTTACCGACCGCTAAGTTTGAAAAATCCGTCTTTTGCAAATAATCCAATCCCTTAATCAATGCCTTTGGTAAATATAACCTTTCTTTGGAAAGATTATTCAGGGTACCGAAGATCATTTCCTTCTCCCTCCATTCATTTATTTAAAAGAAATGTAGCCATAAAAAACGGCTTAATCCGGTAATCCGCGCCAATCCGTAAAATCCGGTCAACTGTCGTAACGGTCATAAATCGCATAAAACCCCAGATCGGTCACATAGATCAGGATCGCCCCGTAAGTCAAAATCCAAATAGGGGCGAAGATGAGGGTTAAGACGAAAAAAACACCCAACAATAACATCAATGCCATGGTTGGCCCGGTGTTATCAATCACCAGCAAAAAAGCTTTTTTAAACGTCTTTTTGATACCGTTGCCTAAATGGATCAACGGCGCAAAGAAAAACGACATTAAAACCAGAAAGATTAAGAAATAAAAGGAAACCATTCCGCTTAAAAAGAAGATCCATAATTGTCCCTTGATTGCGATTAAGATATTCAGCACCAACAATATTACTACGAGTGAACTCAATCCGTTAACCACGAAAGAAGCGCGGTAATGTTTCCAGAGTAATATAAAGAATGTTTTGAATCCCGGATAACCTTCTTTTCGTTCTTGATAGAGACTGTAGAGGGTAGTGGTAATCGGAGCCGCCGCCAATGTATTCCAAATAGCGCTCAAAAATAGGCTCTGGAGCAAAATTTGAATCAAGTGGTTAATCGTCATGCTTTGGTCGGCGGATTCGGATATATAAACGAACATCCCGAAAAAAACGAACAAAATCGGAAGATAAGCAACCGCCGCAATCATACTGGTTAAGACGGAATATGAGAACGATTGATAAATCTCCTTAAAGGTTTTTTTGACAACCATCCCGACGGTGGGGAAAACCGCTAATCTGGCCATGGAAACCTCCTTACTTAAATATTTAACGGTTCACATCCGTTCCGGAGCAGAGACTCCCAGCATTTTTAAACCCCGGCTGAAGACATATCCCAACCCTTTGGCAATCGCCAGCCGCGATCCGGTTAATTCCAAATCATCGCTGATGAAACGGCGCTTGTTGTAGTATGAATGAAAAAGCCCCGCCAAATCCAATAAATACCCGGTCAGTCGGTGCGGCTCCCTCCGCCGGGCGGCGTCACTGACCAAATCCGGAAATTGAGACGCCTTCTCGATCAGGTCTTTTTCCGCCTCATCCCAATATTTCAATAAGGACTGATCAAATTTAACCCCGCGTTGTTCTGCGCTAGCCTGCCTAAAGATGCTGCAGATCCGGGCATGGGCGTATTGCACATAAAACACCGGATTCTCATTGCTTTGCGAACGCGCCAGATCCATATCGAAATCAAGATGACTTTCCGGACTGCGCATTAAGAAAAACCAGCGCGCGGCGTCGTTGCCCACCTCTTCAAGCAAGTCGGCCATGGTTATGAAAGCGCCGCGCCGTTTGGACATTTTAAAGGGTTTACCGTCTTTAATCAAATTGATCTGTTGGGCAATCAACACTTCCAAACGGTCGGGGTCGATTCCCAGGGCTGCGACGGCCGCCTTCATTCGCGGAATATAGCCATGATGGTCGGGGCCCCAGATATTGATCACCAAATCGAAGCCACGTTGGAATTTATTGAGATGATAGGCGATATCGGCCGTAAAATAGGTGGTCCGGCCATCACTCGTTTTCAAGACCCGGTCCTTGTCGTCGCCGAAGTCCGTAGTGCGCAGCCAAACCGCGGCTTCGCTTTCAAAAATCAGGCCCCGTTTTTCCAAAGTCTCAAGCACCTTTTCGACTTCGCCCGTCTCATGCAGACTGCGTTCGCTAAACCAGCAATCATACTCAACCCCATAGTTTAAAAGATCCTGCTTTTGGGAGGCCAAGATCCGCCGGCATCCTAAATCACTAAAGGTTTCAATCCGTTTTTCTTCCGGAAGTTTTAAATAGGAGTCCCCTTCGGTTTCAATAATCTCACGGGCCATCTCGGTTATGTATTCGCCTTGATACCCGTCCTCCGGGAAATCGACCTTCTCTCCCAATAACTGACGGTAACGAGCGTCGAGTGAACGGCCTAAAGTTTGGACTTGAACACCATAATCATTGATGTAGTATTCTTTTTCAACCCGAGCGCCGCAAGCCTTAAACAAACGGCTAAGGGTATCGCCAAGCGCGGCGGCTCTCGCATTAACCACATTCATCGGCCCCACCGGATTGGCGCTGACGAACTCCAGTTGAATTTTTTTTCCATTTAAATCCGAGTTATTCCCATAGTCTTCTTTTTGTTCCAAAATCGACGCCAAAACCTCGCCCAGCCAAGAGTCGTTCAAATAAAAATTGATAAAGCCGGGGCCGGCAATTTGGGCTTCTTTGACATAACTATTGGATTCGAAATTGGAAACCAATATTTGCGCGATTTCCCGGGGCGGCTTTTTCGCGGCTTTACTTAGTAATAAAGCCAAATTGGAAGAAAAATTACCGTGAGCTTTCTCCTTGGGAATTTCCAGATTAACCTCGGGTAAAATATCGAATTCCAGTTGGCCCGATTTTTTTGCTTTAAACACAGCTTCTTTCAATAAATTTTCCAAGCTTTGCTTGACTCTACGGGCAACGATTGTTTCCATGGGTTTCGCTGAACTCCTTACTTTTTGGCGCTAATATTAAAAAAGGCCACCGTGGTGACCTTAGCTTATGAAGCTTTATTTTCGGATTTCGACGAAGCCGACGCAGCCTTGGTTGAACCATTTTCGCTTTCCGCAGCCGCCTTTTTGGAATAGTCGGAAGAACGGTAGTCCGTGATATGGAAGCCAGACCCCTTAAAAATAACATTATTGTTGCGGCTGATCAACCGCCGGACCTCTCCCCCGCATTTGGGACAGTTGGTTAGAGTAGCGGTCATACTGTGAAATTCTTCGAACTTCCCGCAATTTTCACAAAAATACTCATAAGTCGGCATGGCTCCACCTCCTTTGAACCGGTGCTTTACTGAACCATAACATCTTGATCTATCTTAAGAAAAAACTATTGATTTGTCAAGTTAAGGTTTGCAAACTGCGGATTAACTTTAGATTACCCAACTTCTTTCGATAAAAAACACGCAAAAGAGCCAAAGCCCCGCCAGCAAAATAAGCAGCCATTTTAAGACGCGCCCCAATTCCGGACTTTTGTCCCTCAGCAAAATCTGGAGCCCCAATAAGATTAAAAAAACGGGCCAATATTTATCGACCAAGTTCAAAAATTCCAAGCAATAATCGTATTTTATAAGACCCATGCTATTCAGCAAGAATAATACCCCGAAGCCGATCAATAAAACGCCCAGGGAAATGCTAGACATCTTTGAGCGCCTCCTTATCAAGTTTGAATGCCTTTACCTCACGGCCGTAAATAAATAACCATAAGGTGGGTTGAAGCGGTGGTTCGTTTAACGGATCATTAAACGCCGCTTCCGGGTCGATTTCAAACTCGGCGAAGAGCGTCTTCCTTTGGATTTCCCTTGACTTAAGCTCGGACCATTCCGGAAGATAGCGTTCCCGATTTTCGGGGCTCCGCCAAAACCGGTGACTGATTTTTTTCAGTTCCGGGGTAAAACGGCCGGCCCATTCCGGCAGTTCCACCATCCGCTCTCCTAACAAGAGATCGTATTTTAAAAGATTGCCGATTATCCGGCCATCTTCGTTCCTAGTTTGGCAAAAGTCAAGCAGGTACTGATAAAGCTCCTTAACCTTGTGGGATTTTTGATCCAGTCCGCGCTTTTTCCACCATTGGGCGAAATCCTCAAAAAGCTGAAAGGGATTGGCGGAACGCTTGATTAAATATTTAAAAGTAGCCTTAAAACGGCCTGAATTGTAATATCGCTCCAAAAGATCTTCAATGGTTTTCAAACGCAATAACTCGTCATAAGTGATCCAACGGTTTGCTAAAACCTCGTAAGGAGATTCCTCCGTAAATCGATACCCGTATTCCGCGGCGCGTTCCCGCAGCCCCGATCCTTTTAATAGTTTTAAGAAACCCAATTGTAAACGGTCCGGTTCAATCAATAAGTTATCGTTAAAGGTATCGGCAAACGACTGGTAATCTTCCCCCGGCAAGCCGGCGATCAAGTCCAGGTGAATAAAGACTTTGCTGCGCTGATGTAACCGGGAAACCTGCCGCTTTAACTTGTCGAAATCCATCCGGCGCTTGATTAAGCGAAGCGTTTCCTGATTGGTGCTCTGCACTCCGATCTCAAACTGAAAGAGCCCGGAGGGCGCGGAACTTAAGATGTCTATCGACTCATCGTCCAATAAATCGCCGCAAATCTCAAAATGAAAGTTGGTCTCCCCTTGATGTTCAATTAGGAAACGCCAGATTTCCTTAGCCCGTTCCACATTACAATTAAAGGAGCGATCCACCAGCTTTACCTGGGCGATTTTAGCATTGATAAACTTGAGCAATTCTCCTTTAACCCGCTCAAGGTCGAAAAAACGGACCCCGCGTTCATTGGCGGACAAGCAATATTGGCATTGGTACGGACAGCCCCTCGAGGTTTCATAATAAACCAACTTTTGACGGAAATCCGTTAAATCCTCAGGGTAAGGAAAAGGCAACCGGTTTAAGTCGGCGACCGGTTTTCGGGCCGGAGTCCGGATTAGCGATCCCTCCCGGCGAAACACCAATCCGGGAATGCTCTCCCAGTCCCTTGAGTCTCGAAGCAATTGCTCCAACCACTCTTTGAATGTAAGTTCTCCCTCGCCGACCACAATCAAATCAAGCTGCGGATTTTTATCCAAAATTTGTTCCGGTTCGCGCCATACTTCCGGACCGCCCAATACGATAAAAGTCTGAGGCGCCAACGCTTTCAGCCTTTTAGTCAGTATCAAGGTTTGCTCAATATTCCAAATATTACACGAAAACCCTACCACATCGGCTTTTTCGGAATAAATTTCCCCGAAAACCCAAGCCAAATCCTGATTGATGTTAAACTCGCGAAACTTAAGTCCCGGAAAGTCATTCCGGCAGTACTGATAAATATACCACAACGCCAATGAGGTATGGACAAATTTCGCGTTAAGCGTCGTTAACAAGACTTTCATGGCCATAACCTTAATCTTAATGTATTAATGGTTTCGGGAATATTATTTACCATTGAAAGATAAACTCCTCTATGATGCCTATACGGACACTGTCGCCAAAGCTAAAGAATTATTAATGATTCGCCCCACTGGCGCGCTTCAGCGCGTTCACGCCTTATCCTTAACCAGCCGCGCCAGATACTGGTCTTCTTCCTCATAGATGATTTGGAACAACCATCCCGACTCCAAAGCATACTGCGCTAAAGTTTGTTGGTCGACAAACAGCCATCGGTAAGGCTCGCTTAGTTCTCCCCGATATTCCAATCGATACTCCACCTCGCCGAAATAACGGCGGCGATCTGCTTGCAAAGTAGCCCAGACATCAAAGACTTCCGGAATAAGAGTGAAGTCCGTGGAATCGAATAATAGCTGTCCGTCGGACGCCAGCATCCGCCCGGCCTGAACCAAAAAACGCTTCAGTCCTTCCAAATTCTCCACCAGCCCGATACCGTTCATTAACAATAATACGGTATCGAAACTCTCCGTCGGCTCCCATTGATTGATATCGACCTGTAAAACGCTTTTCAAGCCGCGTTCCTTCATGACATTTACCGCTTCTCCGGAGATGTCCGCGGCCGTCACTTCCAGCCCCCGCTCTTGAAGGATTAAGCTGTGACAACCCGCCCCGGCGCCCACGTCCAGAACCCGGCCGCGGCAAATATCCAGCGCATAGCGTTCCAGTTCGGGCAAATCTTGATACTGACGGAAGAAAATTTCCACCGGCAAGGTTTCCACACCGCCATAATCGCTATGGACTATTAAACAAATCTCCGGGTCTTTTCCCAACTGAAAATCCCGAAGCGCCCGGCCCATTATATCCCAACCCTGAATCGGCATAGCAACACCTGAATTAGTTGTTGAAAAATTTTTTGGCAGATCAAAAGCGGCTTTAACAGCCGCATTTATCTTGCCACTCTATCTCCTTCTTTACTTCCAGATGGTAAAAACCGTCACTCCTAACTACTGACTCCTGGCTCCTGACCACTAACTTCAATCCTCGTCATACTGAACTAAACTCAACACATCATATCCGACCAATTTCTCACGGCCTTTTAAGGGGGTAAGTTCAATGATGAACGCAAAACCGACGATCTTTCCTCCCAGCCGTTTAACCAACTCGGCGGTGGCCGATATGGTGCCTCCGGTAGCCAAAAGATCATCGACGATCAAAACTCTTTCGCCGGGTTTGATGGCGTCGGTATGGATCTCCAACGCATCCTGCCCATACTCAAGATCATAGGAGACTCTTTCCACGGCGGCCGGTAACTTGCCAGGTTTCCTGACTAAAACGAAACCCTTTCCCAGTTTATAAGCTAACGGCGCTCCGATGGTAAACCCCCGCGACTCGGCCCCCACGATTAGATCGGGGGCGGCGTCCTGAAAATAGGCGGCAAATTTGTCGATTACGTATTTCAAAGCCTCGCCGTTTTTCAGCAGAGTAGTGATGTCCTTAAAACTGATTCCGGGTTTGGGAAAGTTCGGCACTTCCCTGATTAAAGATTTTAAATTCATGAGCGTCACTCCTTATAGTCCGAATTCATTATACAACACTTTAATGGCTTTTTCCATTTGTTCTTCAAGCACTAAACAAGAGATGGTTATTTCCGAATCGACGGTATGAAGAAGTTTAATGTCATGTTGATGCAGGGTTTCCACAACCCGGGCCATGACCCCCAACACATCCTGCATCCCGATTCCGATCAGGGAGATTTTGGCGCAACCGGGCAGCAATTCTACTAGGAAATCATCCGACGCCAGCAACTCGCCCACCTTGTCCAAGACTTCCTGTTTCACCACAAAACCGACTTGTCCGGGGGAAATTGAGTTCATATCGACGCTGATTCCCGCTTCGGCCAATACTTTGAAAATCTTTACCGAATCTTCCGGAGTAAGTTGGCCGTTTTTGGCTTTTACCAAAACCCGGCCGATTTTCACTTGGTGAGCGATTCCGGTAATCACCCGAGTCGGTTTCCCGTCGCCGATCAAGGTCCCAATATCCTCGGTAAAAGTGCTCCTTACTTTGAGCGGCACCTTTTGGTCCCTGGCGATAGCCACCGCGCGGGGATGAACCACTTTAGCCCCATGGTTGGCCATTTCGCAAATTTCTTGATAGGTCAATTCCCTTAAAATTTTCGCTTCAGGAATAATCCGCGGGTCTACGGCCATGACCCCCTCAACATCGGTGTAAATTTCGACCAGTTCCGCTTTTAAGGCCGACCCCAAAGCGGTGGCGGTGGTATCGGAACCACCCCGGCCTAAAGTGGTAATTTCGCCGCCGGCGGTTACTCCCTGGAAGCCGGCTACAACTACGATTTTACCTTCACCCAGCCGTTTTAGGACATTCTCCGGATTAATTCCGATGATCTTGGCTTCGCCAAAATTCTGATCGGTCACTATTCCGGCTTGTCCTCCGCTCAAGGCGATCGCGGGATAGCCTGCTTTCTCCAGAGCTTGGGCCATCACCACGGCGGCGATGATCTCACCGCAGGAAAGCAATAAATCCAGATCCCTGAAATCAAGCGGCGCTCCGATCGACTTTGCCAGATTGATTAAAGTATCGGTAGCATAAGGATCCCCATTCCGACCCATGGCCGAAACCACTACCACTACTGAAAATCCTTCATTTTTAGCTTTAATAATTTTGGCTACCGCCTTTTCCCTGCTCTCAGGATTGGCGACCGACGTGCCTCCGAATTTTTGTACGATAATTCTCATCAAATCATCCTTTATTGTAATGCTTTATCGATTCCAACCAGCTGCTTGCCTTTTCGATTTCGGATCTCACTTGAGCGAACCCGGTGCCCCCGACCGAATTGCGAACCTCGACCACCTTTTCAATTTTAAGAAATTGGTAAATATCCTCTCCGATTAAAGAGGAGGCCTTTTGAAATTCTTTCAGGCTTAAATCCTCCAAACGTTTTCCGTTATCAAGGCAATACTTTACCAGCTTGCCGACGACCGCATGGGCGGTACGGAACGGCAATCCTTTTTTAACCAAGTAATCGGCTAAATCGGTGGCGTTTAAAAAACCGTCTTTGGTGGCCTCCAGCATCCGCGCCCGATTGAATGACAGGGTGTCCAACATCGGTATGAAAATGGTTAAACACCCTTTTACGGTATCAACAGTATCGAATAACGCTTCCTTGTCCTCCTGCATATCTTTGTTATAGGCCAAAGGAAGACCCTTCATCACGGTTAAAATAGCCATCAAATTCCCATAAACCCGGCCGGTCTTTCCCCGGATTAATTCGGCCACGTCGGGGTTTTTCTTTTGAGGCATAATACTGGAACCGGTGCTATAGGCATCATCCATTTCCACAAAGCCAAATTCCATCGAAGACCAGAGCACCAATTCCTCGCAGAAACGTGACAGGTGCATCATTATTAATGAAGCGACGCTGATAAATTCGATCACAAAATCCCGGTCGCTGACTCCGTCAATGCTGTTGCCGGTTATCCCGGAAAACCCTAATTCGGCGGCGACTTTTTCGCGGTCGATCGGAATTCCGGTTCCGGCTAAGGCGCCGCTCCCCAAAGGAGAGATCAGGACCCTTTTTAAACAGTCTTCCAGCCGTTGATAGTCACGGCGAAACATCTCAAAATAGGCCAACAAATGGTGCCCCAACAAAACCGGTTGCGCCCGTTGCAAATGGGTATAACCCGGCATGATCGTTGCTTGTTCCCGTTCAGCCAGTTTCAAAAGGACTTGAAATAATTTTTGGAAAATAGTTTGCAAGGCCGAGATTTCCGTTCGCAGATAAAGCCGGGTATCCAAGGCCACTTGATCATTCCGGCTTCTGGCGGTATGTAACTTCTTGCCCAATTCGCCGATTTCCCGGATCAGCAATTGCTCCACATTCATATGGATATCCTCGGCGGACGGATCCCATGAAATTTGACCCGCTTTAACCTTTTCCAAGATTCTCTTTAAACCGATAATGATCGTATCCGCTTCGGAACGAGTTATAATTCCGGTATCGCCCAACATCTTCGCGTGGGCAATGCTGCCCCGGATGTCTTCCTCGGCCAAGCGGTAATCAAAATGAATCGATGAATGAAAATCATCCATCAACGGGGCGGTTTCTTTCTGAAATCGTCCCCCCCAGGCTTTCGCCATCTTAAGCCCTCCCCGGGCGGTACTTTTAAAACAGTATCATTAATTCAACAATAGCGTTTCAAATCCTTTTTCAAAAAAAGATTCCGGATATTATTTTGCTAATTTAGCCGTATTGAGCTTCAAGATCGTTCCGGATCGTCGCGGGGAATAACCCGGCGTTCCAATACCAATTTCCCGTTAAAACTGTCGATCCGGATCAGATCCACGGCGGTTAACTTGGGGGCATCATTATTTTCGGTTTGATTGAAATGGAGTAAAGCCAAACTATAATGAAGCGACGGGTTCTCCAGACCCCGTAATCCGGCGGCGCCGGTGGTTCCCGCGTTGATATAAACCGCGCCTTCTTCAATCTTAATCAACGGCCGGTGGGTATGTCCGCTTAGCAGCAAAGGCGTTTTATTAACGATATCACTGGCCAGTTCCCGGTTGTGAACCGCTACGATATCCGGTGTTGCCTCTAATTTTTCAAAATTGCGTTTAAAGTCGGCGGCGGCTTTTTCAAAAACTTCCGGCTCAACCGTTATCCTTTTACCGGAAGCGGCCGGGTCCTCCCAGCCCCAAATTTTTAATCCTTTAAATTTAAAGAGCCCTCGTTGTAACACCGTTACATTTTTGTATTGACGCATCTTTTTGACGACTTCCGGCGAGTCGTGATTCCCCGGGATAAATAGATATTTCACTCCCAACGACTTGATCTTGCTCGAAATTTCCGTTTCCAGTTCAGTGCCGTAGTCGGTAAGGTCTCCGGTGTCGATTACCAGATCAACCCCGAAACCGTCGACCACCCGCTTCACAAAGTCGAACGCCGCCGGATGGTTATGAATATCCGAAATATGAAGTAATTTCAACTCTCCTTCCACATCTCCCAAGGTTTCCAAACGACCAACCCGGTCCACCATTTGGTTGAGGTTGCCGGCAACCGTCGTCAACTTGGCGTTAAGTTCCGGAAGATAGGCCAGACCTTTGTCGATCAAGTTTAAAGTTAAGGGCGCAGCCTCCAACGCCCCTTCATATCGGGGGTTTTGCAAGGCTGTTTGATCAAAATCCAAGATGAGGAAGATCAACAACAGCAAGATCCCGATTAGCCCGACACCGGACGCCCGCAGTAAACTCCGGTAATCTTTTTTCCCTAGAAACCAGGCAATAACGAATCCCAGAATTCCTCCCATAAGGAGCGACTTGATGAACCAGAGACAACCCGCCAAACGCAACCGCGGTATCAGGCTGGTTAAATAGGCATGCGGATTAGTAATTCCGATTAGTTCGTTTTGTAAGAGCGGTAAATCGATCCGATCCAATCTTACCGAAATAATCAAGGGCAGATGGTGGGTGTCGGCCTGCGCCTCACCCAACGGCGGCAATACCAGTCTGCTCATACCCGGCCAACCCCACGCCAGACTAAGATCAAGCTGAAAAGGACCGCACTCAATCCGCATTCCTCCCAGCCATTGAAAGAGCAGCATGAAGATGACCGCTCCCGCCAACAACTTTATAAGGGCCGGAATGTTTCCCGGGCTCCTTATTTCTTTCAGTCTACCGTAAACCGCTTTCATCCTCCGCTCCTTTTTTCAACTTTCATAAGCTCCATTATATATTTGAAATTCGTTGCAACCCTGAAAATCCTTTAGGGAATCCATGACAAGTAACTGCCGGCTTCCCGTTTCAGTCACTTTGCCGAACATAAAGCTTTATTGAACGGTAAATTCCATAACCGTTGGCTGAAAGGAAACCAGTACTTTCCGGTAAAAACAAATAAAAAAGGGCGGCTTCGGTCAACGGCCCCCATTCGATTTCATTTTTCCTTTTTCATTGCTCCACCCGATTGTTCGAACCACCGGCCCGATGACGGGAGGAAGCATCAACAATATCTTATCTTGTTGACGCGATTAATTTTTCATTATCAAGCCCTATAAATAAATTTAATGCTCCGGCGGGCCATCCAAAACTATTTACCCTGTTCCATTTGGGTAATAACTATGGCTATTCCGGTAAAGTACTCGGATTCCCGGCGAATATGGTCAATCACCATCGGCGCTACGGGATTATCCCGGATCGCGGCGCTTCCGGACGAGATTAAGTTAAGGAACTGAACGAACTCTTGACTTTGACAGATGCAAAAGTTGATAAACCCCATTATCTCCCGGTGCAAGTAGGGGCTAATGCGGGAGCCGGACCGGATCACCGCTTCCATATACCTTTCCGCGGCGGCCTGAGTCTGGGAAAACGCCTGTTCCCAATTTTGCAATTGCCTTACGTATTCATCTTCCAAGCCCGGGACTATATTCCGGATCACCACGTTATGCTCGGCTTCCTGCCGTTTCCAAAATTCCGCTTCATCAAGGACCCTCAAAAACGTTTTATCGCCGTACAAATGCCGCATTTCGCTCAATCCTTTTTTAAAAACTATCCGTTAGGCACTGGTATATCCTATTCGGCAGCAGTCGCTATGGTGAAAGTCCCGGCGGATCCGGCCGCATTTTCCCCTATATGAACTGAACAGATATCTCCTTCATGCAAACGCAACTTGATAAATGCTTCTTTGCCGCCCACTCGTCTCAAAGTTTCAGCGTCATTTGATTCTTACTTTGATTAAGCGTTCTTCCAATACCTTGCCGATGCTCCGGCCAGGCTTCTTTTTGTTTTTATTATAATATCATAAAAACCTGACGTATACGTGCTTGTTCTGTTCTTGAAGGTGCGGTAAGCTAATTAATGGACTTTTGCCAGAAAGCTTTGAAAATACTGCTAATAAAAGGACAATGATGCTTTTTGAATAAGAAATACAAAATTTGTGATGTTCATGCCCATATTTTCCCGGACAAAATTGCGAAAAAGGCCGTCGAGAATATCGGAAGCTATTACAATATCCCTATGTATGAAGACGGTACCGTTGACGCCCTTCTGAAAAGCAGCCGGGAACTTGGCGTCAACCGGTGTCTTGTTCATTCCTCCGCCACCGATGTGGAGCAGGTTGAAGCCATCAACAATTTTATTGCGGGCGTTGTCAAAAACCATCGCAACATGATTGGTTTTGGGACTTTACATTTTGACCTCGATGATATCGATGCGGAGGTGGAAAGGATCATTGCCTTGGGTTTAAAGGAATCAAGCTGCACCCGGAATTTCAGCATTTTGTGATTGACGAACCGGCGATGTTGCCTGTTTACAAAGCAATCGCCGGAAAACTCCCCCTTTTAATCCATATGGGGGATCCGAAGCGGGATTCTTCCAGCCCCGTCCGCCTGGCCCACGTTCTTGACAAGTTCCCGGATCTGGTTATTATTGCCGCCCATTTCGGAGGTTACATGATGTGGGAGGATTCCCGCAAGTACTTGGTGGGCAGGAATATTTTCATGGATACTTCAAGTTCGTTGGCCTATCTTGATCCGGAAACGGCGGTTAAGATGATTCGCAGCCCGGCGCAGACAAGTTCATGTTTGGTTCGGATTACCCCATGTGGCGGCAAAGGGATGAACTGAACCGTTTTCTCCGGCTGGATCTTTCGGAAGCCGAAAGAAAAGCGATTTTATACAATAATACGGCCAAGCTGTTCGGAGAAGCTTGACCATAATAAATGTTAACACGGCGCCGACAGCCCCAAAAATAACGAGATCATAGCCTTTTTCCATCTGAACCGCTACCGATCTTTTTTAATCAAAAAAAATAAGCGTCAACGCTTCCGTTGTTGGCGCTTATTTTAAAAGTCAACTCCCAGGTAAATCTATTGCAGTTTCGAGTGGGGGTCCATCGGTCGATCTCCCGCTAAATTGTTTTTTCCAAAAAGTATATGTTCCATACCCCGTACTAAGGTATCGTCTTCAAGGACACTATACAAATGATAACCCAGGTCTTCCCGGTCTACCAGTATTTCCTCAAGAACTTGGACGGTTCCGAAATCTTTAAGTTCGTGGGCGCGGGAAATGGTCCGTCTCATCATTTGTTGAAGTTTCAATTCGTGTTCCAGATCGTTTCTCAAAAAGTCCCGTATCGAATAACGCCCCTCAACCTCATGTTTTAGATAAGACAATTCATGCTGGGTAACCGGATGCGCCGTAGGCACCATCCCGAGGCGGGCCACTCTTTCGCCCAACATATCAATGTGTTTTTGTGTCTGCTCAATATGTTCTTCCAGAAGATGGTGCAAACTTATAAAACCCTCGGCGCCTTCCGTCAGCCAATGATGCTTATTGTATTGATGCAAGGCAACCGCTAAAGCGCATTGGTGATCATCCAGCATTAAACCTATTTCCTGGCGGACTTCAAACGGCAATGAAATCCCGGACCCGATTTTCTTGGCTGTTCTCGGCTGTTACCGCAAAATCATTGTATGGTCGGTATTATGCCCGGGCATATTGGGATCGAAACCGGTTTTCGTAAGATTAAATTGTCCGTTAAAATTGCTGACGTCCGTCATAACCCTGTTAATCTCCGGAGTTGGCTGAGTCATCGGTTGCAAATTATCCATTCGGAAACACTCCTTTTGAGTTTAGTTAATTTATAGTCATATTGTTTGACGGTGGTCAAATTATATTCATCTCTAAGAATGAATTGCGGCAAAGATATTCGCAGAAGGAAGACCAAAAAAGCTGTTTAAGCCGGGAGATCTTTCCCTCCGCTTAGGGAGGCTTTTACCCAGATGGGAATCTTCGATTTTCTAAGTTTGTATTTGGAAATAAATAAAAGTTTTAGTTAAATGAGGATGGGAGCTTTAATCATAAAAAAACTGAAAACCCGAAAATCCCGGGTCAAAACCGATAAAAGCGGTATGATAGAAGGCTAAACTTAAGGGGACCTTGCGAAACCTTTTTCTCAAAGAATTTTATTTTAAATTATGGATAGCAACATAATCACTAACAGATTTTATAAAGTCTCGAATATCGCCCAGGTCATTTTTGATGATGTGATATAATTCTTCATCGGTAACAAGGTTATAAAGATGTACCAACCTATTCCTGTAGCCGGCCATTTGTACCAGCTTTTCCGATAAATCCTGATCGACTACTTTAAGCTCTCCCAACCCTTTGGCAATCCCTTTGTATTCTTGGGCTAAATCAACTCTTCCGCTTTTAGCTAAAATATGCCGGCCAATATCAAAAATGCTTTCCAAAATTCGCCGTAGATAGCTTTCCGTTGCCGCAATCAAAGTTTTGTCGGCCAGAAATTCTTCCCTCGTTTTTTCGGCAAACCCTATCAATTGATTATAACATTCCAAGATAAAACTTAAACGTTGTTCGATCAGCATTTTATTGACCATGATTACGCCTCCTCAAGGGCTTCTTTAAGATATAATTCTAAAAACGGACGAAAATCCGCCGCTCTTCTTAAGATCATTTCTTCGTAATTTTCTTTAAAAGTTTCATCGACACTGTAGACACAATAACCTTTTATCGCTTCACTCTGAAAAACTGAATGGCCTTCCTCTAAAAAAACCAGGTCCAACGGCAAAGGACGGAAAAGTTCTTCAAACTCATTGAAAACACTGCTATAAAGCTTATACCTTTTCTCAGGGGGAGGGAGGGGTTCTTTAAAAACAACTCCAACGTCAATATCCGTGAACCGGTCGTCTATTTTAACATTTTCCCCCCGGAGATGTCGCAAGCCTTCTTCCGCCTTTGACCCATATAAATAAACCAGGGCAATGGCGTATTTTTGGCATACCATATCTAAATCCGATAGTTTTTGCATCCTTCCGTTTACCCCTTTATAAAACCCGTTTCTGCAGGCGCTCGCTCCTTAAGATATCTGATTATATTAATTATATCAACAAAAAGTACCAATTAATAGTTTGATTATAAAAATGGACAGATAACCGGGGCATGCTCCCGGATAATCGAAGGGCTTTCGGGCTATCCCGAATTACGGGTCGACCGCCGACTAATCGGTTGGGCGCGAATACCGAAAGGGGTTACCGGAAGAATACAGAATAAATAGCCTTAAAAGAAAACTATACCGTTCCTTGATAACCGGAGGTGGAAAGAATTTGGAAGCTTCTTACCGCCAATTATTAAAAACCGGAGAACTTAAAGAAAAAAGCGGCAAAGCCCGGGAGCGGCTTTCCTGCTGCTACCTTTGCGCCCATGCTTGCCGGGTTAACCGGTTACAAGGCGCTAAAGGAATCTGTCAAGTTGATGAATCGGCGCAAATCTCCGGTTACGGTCCGCATTTCGGCGAGGAGAGCGTACTGGTCGGGAGAGGCGGTTCGGGGACCATCTTCTTTACCGGCTGCAACTTAAGGTGCGTATTCTGCCAAAACTGGGAGATCAGTCATCTGCGTAAGGGCGACCAAATATCAGTGGAAGAGTTGGCTGCGATTATGCTTGAATTGGAGGCCGGCGGCTGTCACAATATCAACCTGGTTACGCCCACCCCTTATCTCCCCCAAATCCTGGCGGCCTTGGAAATCGCCGCCCGCCAAGGATTAAATCTGCCCGTCGTCTACAACTGCGGCGGCTATGAATCCCCGACTGCGCTTGAACTCCTCGACGGCGTTGTCGATATTTACATGCCCGACCTTAAATTCGGCGATGATCGGCAAGCGTTCGCCCTCACCGGAGCCAAGAATTATTTTTCCGCCGCTAAAGCAGCCATTACCGAAATGCACCGCCAAGTCGGCGATTTACGGCTCGATACCGACGGAATCGCCTACCGCGGCTTAATCGTCCGCCATTTAGTCCTCCCCGGCAACCTGGCGGCCACCGAGAAGATCGTGCGTTTCCTCGCCGAGGAGATTTCGCCCCATACCTATCTCAACCTCATGGATCAATATTACCCGGCTTTCCGGGCTGAAAAATTTCCGCCGCTCAACCGTAGATTGCATACCCATGAATACGAAGCCGCGGTCGAAACCGCCAAGGCGGCGGGTTTATACCGTTTTGCTTGATCCTTTAGCGCTTACCGCACAATAGTCAGCATAACACTTTGGACAATGGCGATACCAATACCATTTACTTCTATCACCTTTACTTTCATGTTCATCATTCCTCTGTATTATTAATCTTTATACACAAAAAGAAGCATCTAGTAGATAAGGACGCTTTTGGATTGCAGGATGAACTATCAGCCACTCACAACAACCCTTCAAACAAAGGCGAGATAACCGGCGAAAATGGCTAAAAAGAGCAGATTAAAGAGGGTAAAGACGACCAAATACCTTCCGGGATTCGCCCCTTCCGACCGGAGTGAGCATACTCCCCAGATTGGCGGCGATCGTCTGCAAGACAACCACCGGGATGAGTAATCCGGTTTGCCCGGTCATCGCGAACATCATAATTGCCAGGGGAACGAAAGTAATCAGCGCCACATCATTAGTGATTGAAAAAGCAGAAAAAAACAAGCACGTAAGCGAGGACCCTCGTATCGGTTACCTTCGTTAAAATTTTTTGGGCGATGGAGAAAAAGACTCCGGAATGCTGAAAACCGGCCACCACCGTCATCAGGCAAAATAAAAGCGCAATAACGCTAAAATCAATATAGTCCAGATAAGCCAAGGAAGGGGGTACTCAATACATCGAGAGGACGGCTGCTGTCCCGGCAATAAACAAGACCGCCTCCGTTTTGGCTAGATAAACAATTTTCCGCAACACTTTACCCATTCGAAGGCCACCTTAACGATTAGAGTTTGAAATTTTACGAAGCAATTCTACTCCAAAAGTTCCTCCGAATCAAGGGTAAATCTAATAGCGGTTACTCAATGGCTTTCTCCCAAAACTACGCGCCAAGCATCTCTATCTCTTGAGTTGAAACAAAATTCTATTTTTACTATAATAGTTATGCAGTATTATATTTGGAGGGTTTAAAATGGCTTGTAATAACACTATTAATTGCACTTGTACATATGCCTCATGTTCTCGTCATGGAAAATGCTGCGAATGTGTTTCATATCACCGCAGAAGCGGAGAAGTACCGGGATGCTTCTTCTCCCTATCGGGTGAAAAGACTTATAATCGCTCAATTGAAAATCTCTACCAAGATTATATCCTGAATCAGTGAACTAAAACTCTGAAAAGCAAGGAAAAGCGCCATCAAATCTTGAATACTCAAGATAAAAAATAATCACCTGCGAGGTTCAAGAAATGTTTGATGGGATACGAATTACTAAT
>JAAYHS010000114.1 GCA_012735315.1 Bacillota bacterium
AATCTTTGAAAGATGTGTTGTGGCTATGGTCGAATGTCCGATATGGACTTACTGGGATATTGTCGGAAAGGCTCCTAATCCTGAAAAACCTTGTAAAAAGGCTGCTTGATAATTCCCCTGAGTAAACGGAATAGTCAACTTTTATTAAGTTCTTCCACGCTGGAAAAATGTTGAAATGGAGTTGAATGGCGAGGACCGGAGGAGGTTCCTATGGAGCAAGTGAAATTAGATGGGCCAAGTATAATGATTGGCCGGATTTAGGCTTTATATATTCGGAATGAAGATTTATATTTTGATTGTCATTATGCGGGCCTAAAAATGAAGGCGTTATTGATTCCACGGAAAATTACAAAGCGTTTTCCAGTTCCTTTAAGATTATTAGATGCTCTTCCTTCTCCAGCTCCCGTTGGAGCAGGAAATACGATTCCAGATTATTGGTGACTCTTACTCGAATGTGGTCTTTCTCGATTGTGTAAGACTGTTCATCTTCAGAGACCGTATAACCTTCTTGGCGAAGCATCTCAAAGAGTTCTTCCTTAACTTTAAAATAATCCTCGGCGAGTTGGGCATGGTTTTTTTTAATAGTCAAAAAGGCGGCGCAAAAATCTTTGTTGTGTAAAATATCGCGATAGATCTTCGGATAATTGGCTTTGGCATATTGGAGATATTTTAAAATATAAAATTCAAACTCCATACTGGCGGCAAGTGAACCATTGACTCCGTAAAAATAGTTATGCCATTTTTCCGGACTTTCGGACATCTTGTCCCGGTAATAAGGGTAAAGGTCAAAAGCGGCTTTATTACCGTGATAATATGCATGGTATTCATCGAGCAATCCGTAAACTCCGTTTATTTTAGAGCCGATATTTTTGTCCGATTCGTCGGAAATATAAGTTTTAAAGCGAAAGGTGCGCAAAGATTCGGGAATCGACCCTATAATTTCGGTAGTATTAAAAATGGGCGTTTTTTTGACTGTGATATTGGTTTCATTACCGATATAATAAGCGTCATACCCAGGGATCGATTTACCCTTTCGATCTTTGCATAATTGGTAGGCTTTGACAAGAATGTAGGAATGAGCGGTCTCATGAACCACCGTATTGATTGACCGAAGTAAATCTTCGATGGAGTCGCCTCTAACAAAATTCATGAAATCACTTTTTTTAAATTTGGTTTTCCATTTTTGGAATTCAACCTCTTCAGGGGCGGTTTCATATTGGTTGACAATATAATATCCGGTTGGAGAGTAGTATTTTAAAAGTTGCAAAATCGTTTCTCGGGGAGACAATGCCCGGGACTCAGTCTGTAGAAACAATAAGTATAAAAGGAATACTGCGAGTATTTTTAGCCAATTACGCATTATTTACCTCCGAATTGTTTTCGCTATCGCCTAAGAGTCTGAACTGAGATAAACGATAATTTATTCATTTTAATTATAACTCAACATTTACGCCTCAAAAATACCTTTTAGTAGAGTTATTTTCAATCAAAAGTGTGGCTTGAAGGTCGGTGCGACTATAAAAACCAGCAGTCCATAAATAAAAAAGGGGTGGAAATATGAAAAATCAAGAGTCTTGTTTTTAATAATTTTAGTAATTAGCTCTTTATTTTATTTAAACTTCCAAGTAAAAAGATTAACTTGAAGCCAAGATTCTAAAGTGATTTTTTGGGCGGTTTCGATAAGGAAAGAAAAAGACTTGGCTTGTTATGAAGTTTAAGTTAATTAGCATGTCAATTGAGTTGAGTCCGTATAATGGTGTAAAAATGGTTTTTTAAAAAAAGGGGAGCCATAACAAATTCCTCAGTTAGAATAGAGGTTGGACAAACCAAAATTCTGAGAGGAGGAATTTGAATGGCTCAATACCAGATTACCGTAGATCAAGATCTTTTGCACCGTC
>JAAYHS010000115.1 GCA_012735315.1 Bacillota bacterium
CAGCTTGTCCAATTGATTCTTTATAGCGCTTTGATTAAGTTGTATAATATTATCCATGGGAGCCTCCTTTTGGTATTTTGTTGTCTTTCCAACTTCAAATTTACCATTTTGGAGGTCTCCCTGTAAATGTGCGCAATTAATTTTACGTTATCCCCCTGTGGTTTTTTGGGGATATTATCTCATGTGAAATTTTATATTTCTATATGTGTAAGATTTGACGTTTACTTTAAAATAGAAAAAGCCATAGTCTGCGATCTTTGCAGTCTATGGCTACCAAGAAGGAAAATATAGGCTCAAATAAAATCCATACTACCTATAAAGACGGCAGTAAACCCGCACCCCCCACCAGTATGGGACGCGCCAATATACTATCGGTATCCTTTTTACTGGGCATTTTGACTACTATTTGATACTGGTGATTTCTTTTAACCTTAATACCTGATAATAGCCAAAAGGAAAATGGAACGTTACGATTGAAAGCATGATTATCTTTAAAATTATCACTTACAACTTTATAACTGCCTATTTTCTTTGCTGATTTTATCTCATACATCTCTACCGAAAAGCCTATTAAAGATTGGAGAATTTTTTTGGGTATTTCAGAGCCATATCCTACTTCCATATCGTAAAAGAATCTTAATTCAAAATTATTGGTAGAGTTCTTACTGGTAAAAGTAAGTTTTTTTTGATACGGTTCCTCTAATAATGGCAATTCTTCAACAATCTCAACAGTTCCTAAGTGCCAGTATTCAGGATCATATCGGGGATCATCCTTTGAATTGGATGCGGTAAATGTTTTACTGATTAAAAAGATTCCCAATAGAGATAGGGCTACCAAAAATAGTATAATCACAAATATAACTCCCTTTTTCATTTTCTCTTTCCTTTCATATTCATTGCCATATGTCTCTATCCCATCCGGGGCATAGTCTATCAGGTCTAAAATCGGAACCGGCCAGCCTAAGCAAACTACCCACAAATGAATTGCTATTTGCTCCATGGGAAAGCGAAAGCCCAGGAACATCTATATATGGCATATCATTAGAATAGAGCAAGTTGCCGATTAATAAAGATTTTGCAAATGTTTCGCTTGTCATACCTTCCGGTATTGGGACAATTTGTCGGTCAGACTGACTAATTTGATCGGGGTTAGAAACAACTTTTTTTATAAGATTACCATAACCACGTCCCGAAGTAAAAAGTGTAAAAGAACCCCGACCTAGTATACCTCGAATTTGATGTTCAGGCATTCCTTCTAGAATAATTGGATCATGATTATCACTAGATATTATTATTAGTGAATGAGCAAACGGCCCCATCTGTCTATAACCCACCTCAACAACAGGATTTTTTAAATCTAAATCCATAATCTCTTTAATTTCCGCGGTTAATTTCTTCTGTTCAGCAGTTGATTTATCTTTCATTATGTTCTTTACAAACGAGTTAATCGCTCCATATCCCGCCGCTTCTACCGGATCTCCTCCAGTTCCAACCGCAACCGCCATTCTTTTAACACTATTTACAAAAGCTATTTTCTTGGGATCATCCCCAGCCCACTTATCAAGAGAATTTCCAAACCACTCTTGAACTCCCCAGGAAACAGCTCCTGAAAATGCTCCAAAGATTGCTCCTTCTCGAAAACCTTCTCCGGATATTTCACCCATTATTCCACCAGCGATAGCGCCACCCACAACTTGTAAGGCAAATGCATTTAAAGCGGTATTTTCTAAAACGCTTCCAATTCCGACTCCTAATGCCCCGGTAAACGCGCCCATTACAAACCCTTGCAGAAAATCTCCGCCGCATAAATAAGAATTCAAACCACCAAGCAGAGCGGGAATAAGGATCTGCCAGAACCTGCCGTCAGGATCAACCCTCATCACTGGGTTGTTCCCGCAATAAGAGTAAAGATTCGGATTATTAGGATCTCTCGCCGGATCTTCCGAGATAAACCTACCCAGATCCGGATCATACCACCTGGCGTTGAAGTAATA
>JAAYHS010000116.1 GCA_012735315.1 Bacillota bacterium
ACAGGAGGTGTCAAGAGTAGGTTAAAACGCATATATTTCAGGTCTCCCTGAAATGTGCGCAAAATTCTTGACACTACCACTTCAAAGCAGAGAGGGTGGCCGGAGGCCGGGTAAGTTGGGGTTGGGGGCACGTTAAAGGATGAAAATGAGAAGACGAGCGATCTCCGCCGGGGGTTCAAACCCCCGGCTGGGTATATTAAAAGCGTTCTAAATCCCTCCGGGATCGGTCATCCTTCGCTATCCGGCTTCGAAGCACTACGGAGCCCGGTGGACCGGGCTTTGGAATGTTTTTTATTGCTAGCCGCGGGTTTCAACCCGTGGCGGACCCAGATTGCAAGTGGATTCATCAAATACGGAAGGATTAAATTGGTTCCTCATCAGGAGAAAGTTTCCCCCATCCAGGGGAAAGTCTCCCCCACTTGGGGGAAAAGATCCCCGAGTTGGGGGATTTCATCCCCCACTTGGGGGGAACCATCCCCCATCTGGGGGAAACGATCCCCTAATTGGGGGAAAAGATCCCCAACTTGGGGAATCTCGTCCCCCACTTGGAGGAGACCATCCTCCACCCGGGGGGAATCATCCCCCAACTGGGGGAAAAAGCCCCTTTCGAATGCCAGTCCCTCCATGCTGACAAACGTTTTTAATCTTTCGGATAATAAGAGCCAAATTGAGTGTAAAAAATAATTTTACTTTTATTATTTTCGAAAAGAAATAAAGTATAATTAGAAGAAAAAGCGGAATCGGTTATCTCCCGGGGCATTTTCATACATTCACAAAGACTTCAGCTTTAAATTGCTGAGATGTTTAAAACGCTCTAAAAGACATCTTTGATGATACATTAATTTGAAAATCAATGGGCAATGGTCAAACAACGATTCGTAACCCCCCATAACCAAAGGAGGCCACTAAAATGTCCCTTGAAATCCTAAAACAACGCCACAGTGTGCGCAAGTATCAAAACCGTCCGGTAGAGCGGGAGAAACTGGAGGCGATCGTGGATGCCGCCCGGTTCGCGCCTACGGCCCGAAACGAACAACCGTGGGAGTTTGTGATTGTAACCGACCAAGAGCGGTGTTCCCGATTGGGCGGACTTACCGACTACGGCAGATTCATTTCGGAAGCGCCGGCTTGTATCGCCGTCTTCTGCCGCGACACCAAATATTACTTGGAGGACGGGAGCGCCGCCGCCACCTATATCTTGTTGGCAGCGACCGCTTTGGGTTTGGGATCCTGTTGGGTGGCGGGGGATAAAAAGGCCTACGCCGAACAGGTAAGGGAGTTCTTGGGAGTTCCGGACGGTTATAAACTGGTGGCTTTGATTCCCGTCGGATACCCGGCAGAGGAGCAGCGGAAAAACAAACGGAGTCTGGCGGAAGTTGTCCATTGGGAAGCTTGGACCGCCGGTTAAAGGCTGGACCGTTACTCCAATAAATTTCTGATATATTCATGATATTTAACCTTCAGCAACTCCATTTTAGCCGCCATTTCCAACTGCAGATCCGAAACCAACTGATAATCCCGGTCTTTGATGGCTGCCCGGATCCGGCTGAAAAGTGATAATTGTCCGTGGCGATCCTGCAGCAGCTCGATTCGGAGTTGTTGAATTTCCGCCCATTTGGTTTCGTCATAATCGGTGCCGTTCCAATCATCATTTCGCTTGACGAAACTCCGGACCAGCGCCGTATTCTCCGGGATGATCCGGTCGCGCAACTCGGTGATCCAGAGGATGAGCATCGCCTCGCGGTAGGATTCGATTATTTTCGAGTCCAGGACGCCTAAATTGGTTAATACTTGTGTTTTTTCGGGGTAGCGGTCTAAATTTCGCAAAGCCTCCCAGACAGTGGCCGGGGGTTTGCCGAAAAGCCGGTCGCGTTCCTCGGCGTCAAAGGCCTCAAAGACATTTTCCTCGCTCCGGTAACAACGTTCCTTTTCCAAATAAGCGGCGGCCTCACCCGGTTTTTTCGAAAATTCCCGTTCCAGTTCGGCGGCGGATTTGTTCGATTTCAGCGCGTATTTGATGCCGTCAATCGCTCCCGAGTATAAAGCGGCGAGAGCCAAGTAGGTGTTGGTGTGAGGGTTGGGGGAGCGGATTTCAAATCTGGTAGCCAAAGGATTTTTCAGATCTCTAATCAAGCCGGCCAAGACGGTCCGGTTCCGGCTGGGAGTATTCAGATTGTGCCCAATGGACGCCACAATACAAACAGGGGCTTCAAAACCGGGTTTTAAACGGTTAAAAGCATCATTGCTGGCGGAGATGAAGGCGCCGATCGTTTCATAATTTTTAAGTATTCCCATTAAAGCGCCCCAGCCCAAAGGACTCAAGTAGTTTTTTTGGGGATCGGCGGGAGTAAAAAGGTTTTTTACCATTCCGTTCTTGAGTTTTACGGCGATGCTTAAGTGAGTGTGTTCGCCGCTGCCGGCCACTCCCTCAATGGGTTTGGCGTTGAAGATAGCTTCGAGACCGTGAAGGCGAAAGACTTCTTTAATGACGATCCGGGCTAAAATCTCATTATCGGCGGTTTGGAGCGGGTCCGCGTACTTCCAGTCGATCTCCAACTGCTCCATGATATCGTTAAAATGGCCGTCGCCGCCGATTGTAGCTTTAACGCCGCCCACTTCCTTATGGCCCATTTCCGGGTTTAGCCCGTACTTCTCCAGTAAAATCAGCGAGTTTTCCAGAGCGGTCCGCACCGCTCCTTTAGTCCTTTTCCAGTATTGCTCATGCAAGGTTTGGGAAGTGGTCAATTTTTCAGTTTCAATTTTAGCTCCCGGGGTCCGCACCCAAAACTCCAACTCGGTGGCCGCTGTAAACAGAATGGCTTCAATTTCGGACACGTCGATACCCATATCGGACAGGCGCCCCGGGTTCGCTTTAAATAGTTCAAGCAATTCTTCTTTGACGCGGTTGAGGGTTTGGGCTAAAATCGATCGGGAATCGACTTTGTGACCGGCGTGGATTAGAAAGGAAGGGATCCGTAAAGTGCCGAGAGGAATGCCGGTTTTGGGATCGAGATGTTCATAATTATAATCAACGAACCAATTTACCGAGGGATCAGCGATAAAATCGACTTTGCCGTTATTTAAGGTTGCGATTTTGGGGAGAACCACGCTGGAACCGTCGGTTTGAATTCCACCGCTTAAAAACTCTTCCACATTTTTTAAAAAGCTGGATACCGGTATCTTTTCATCGGTATCGTTGCCGCCCAGATCGACTCCGACTAGGGAAACGAATTTGATTTGCGGATTCTCGATTAAAACTTTTTCCAATCCCTGCGGGTTCCTTAATTCCGGGGGGACGAGATATAATAAATTATCGTTTGAAAAGCATTTAAACGGATCGTTCATTGATTTACACTTCCCACTGATCGATTTTAATGAAGCTTATTCTAACTTATAATTAAACTTTCCTGCAAAACAAGGATCTTTTTTACAATTTGGAAACTTTGACGCTAAAAACGCTCTCCAAAAGTTGCGGTTTCATGTAAAAACGAAGCCGGTTTTAATTAAAAATCGTTCTTCAAAGCAGGATAATTCGACTTAATGCCAAATAGAATAGATACATTAAGATCATTTTACCATGTTCGCGTCTAAGCAGGAATAGATGGAGACATTAATTCTCAAAGTTAATCGTGATCAACCGCGCGGCTTGGAACCGGCGGCTCGAATTTTGCAAAGCGGAGGTCTGGTCGCTTTTCCTACCGAAACCGTTTACGGCTTGGGCGCGATCTTTAATAATGAGACCGCCTTATTGAATATTTTCGCGGTCAAAGGAAGACCGGCGGACAATCCGTTAATCGTGCATATTTATGGTTTGGATCAATTAAGCCGGATTGCCGGTTCAATCAGTCCTTCAGCTGAGAAATTAATCGACCGTTTTTGGCCGGGGCCTCTCACCTTAATCTTTCCCAAAAAGCCGGAGGTATCTTCGAGGGTTACCGCCGGGCTTGATTCGGTAGCGGTTCGCATGCCGTCCGATCCGGCAGCTAGAGAGTTATTGCGGTTGACGGGCATTCCGGTGGCCGCTCCCAGCGCCAATTTGTCCGGTAAACCCAGCCCGACCTTAGGCGAACACGTGATTAACGATTTATTCGGGAAGATCGAATGTATTATCGACGGTGGGGCGTGTCCGGCCGGAGTTGAATCAACGGTCCTATCCCTGACCGGAACCGTTCCGGTGATTCTCCGCCCCGGGACGGTAACCCGGGAAGATTTGGAGCAAGTCCTGGGTCAACCTATTTTGGAAGCCGGCGAGGGAGAGGTGGAACGGCCTCAAGCTCCCGGTATGAAATACCGGCATTATGCTCCGGCGGCCCCGGTTTTTTTATATGAAGGGGAACCGGAAAAGATCATCCGGGAAATCAACCGCAGCTTGAAGGAGAAAACCTCAGGAACCAAAGCGGTGGTTTTAGGGACAACCGAAAATCTTTCCAAATACCATAACGAGTGGGTGCTCGACCTGGGACCCCGTGACGACCCCGGGGTAATAGCCGCTAGAATTTATCAATTATTGCGTTTTTGCGATCAGTTCGGGGCGGATTTGATCTTAATCGAAGGCATCCCCGAAGGCGGCGTGGGGACGGCGGTAATCAACCGGTTGCGGAAAGCGGCGGGAGGTAATGTTATTCATGTTTCGTAAAGGATTGTTTTTTATCTGTTTAGCGGTTATCAGCCAGTTGGCGACTGCCGCCGGTCTAGCGGAATGCCTTGTTTCGCCCCGGATCGGAGAAAGTCTCGAATATAAAGTGATCGTTAAGTCGCTGTTTCACGGCGCCAACCAAACGGTGCGGGTGGTCGAATCCGGCGTTTACCGGGATCGCCCGACGCTTAAAATTCAATGTGTTTTAGAGACGGTGGGATTGGTGAAGAGTTTAACCGGATACCGGGAAACCGAGGAAGTTATCCTGGACTCGGAAGGATTGTTTCCGTGGGTTATCCGGCATGAAATCAGGGATAAAGGAGACATCGAAATTGAGGAAGTGATTTTTGATTATCCGAACGGCACGGCGATCAGGCTGTATTCCAAAAACGGCGGACCGGAGGAAAGAACCGAAATTCCGGTCCCCGGTTATGTTCAAGATGGGCTTTCGTTGCAGTTTTTCCTGAGAGAAAATTTTACGCCGGGTGAAAATGAAATCTATTTTTATTCCAATGGCAAAATTAAAAGAATAAATTATCAAATATCCGAAATAAGAGAAGAATTAAAGATGGAATGCGGTACTTTCAACAAATACTACCGGGTTGATAATCCGGAAAGCAAGATTACGATTTTGATAGCGGATAACCCCGCCCATTATCCGTTGGTAATTCGGAAGAACGCCAAGATCGGCGAAGTCGAAGCAAAATTGATTGCGATTAATTGACCCGCAATTTGAGCGACCGCCGTAATTCAGTGATAACCTGATTCCGAGTTAAGGATTGCGACTTGGTTTAAGCGCGTTGAATTGCCGCAAACGCCGCATTCCCAGATTAGATGTCCCTGATAAGGAACGCTTTTAAAAGTGATTCGATTGTTGCAAGTTGGGCATTCCAAGCCGAACCAAGCGGTGGTTTTTTTGTAAAAAGGCCATCTTAGATTCATAATTTCTCGTTAAGCGACAGGATTTTTTAGACTATTGTGGAACTATGTAGTTGTTTTATTATATCCATTAATGGCTGGCTTAAAACGTAATGGAGGAGACGCCGTCAATGATCAAGCGCGTGCTTTTCGTTTGCGCCGGGAATACCTGCCGCAGCAGTATGGCTGAGGCATTGCTTCGTAAAATGTTAATTGAAGATTTAGGTGAAAAAGCAGCGACTATTCAGGTTGTATCCGCCGGGACCAGCGCTATGACAGGCGACATAGCTTCTCCCAATGCCATTGAAGTGATGAAAAAAGAGGGAATTAATTTAAAAGAGCATCGCGCCCGAAGAGTCACCCCCGAAATGGTAAATTCCGCCGACTTGGTATTAACGATGACTTTAGATCAGAAAAAGGCGGTTTTAATTATGAACCCGACAGCAAAAAATAAAGTCTTTACCCTAGCCGAATTCGCGGAAGGCGTTAAAGAAATCGAAGAATTGATGGTTCGAGCCGAAAAAATCCGTCTCCAAATGGAAGAAAAACGGCGCAAATTTTTGGAACACCGCAGTACGGAACTGGAAGATTTACGCCGGAGAATGCGGGAGCTTGACGGAGAACTACGCCAAATCGAGCAAAAGATGGAACAAGAGATCGCCGCGGAAAAAAAGGAATTGGAGCGGATTCAGGAAAAATTGACCGCTTTGGAAATCCCCGATCCCTATGGCCAGAATATTGAGGCTTATCAAATATGCGCTTCCGAAATAAAACAAAAACTAAAAGCCGTGGTTGCCAAGATCAAAGAATCGCTGGCGGACAATGTTTGAGTTCCACATTGTCAATGCTCGCGTTTTAGAGAAGTATTTAAAAACAAGATAAGGAGTTGATCCGGTGGCTAAGGTGCATCAAATCGATCATCCGCTAATCCAACACAAACTGGCGATTATTAGGGACCAAAATACCGGGGCCAAGGAATTCCGGGAACTTTTGGAAGAAGTTTCGATGTTAATGGCTTATGAAGTAACCCGCGATTTTCCGGTTGAAGAAATCGAGGTTGAAACCCCGGTGGCCACCGCGCGTTGCCACACCACTAACAACACTAAAATAGCGGTAATTCCGATTTTGAGGGCCGGATTGGGTATGGTGGGCGGTATCTTAAAGCTGATCCCCACCGCTAAAGTGGGACATATCGGAGTATACCGCGATCCCGAATCCCTGCAGCCGATTGAATACTACTGCAAATTGCCGGCGGATGTTAGCGAGCGTGAATTGATAGTATTGGATCCCATGTTGGCGACCGGCGGTTCGGCGGTGGCCGGAATTCATTTTTTAAAACAACGCGGCGCGACAAAAATTCGATTAGTTTGTTTAATCGCCGCGCCGGAAGGCATTCAAAACCTTCAAGCCAAACATCCGGATGTCGATCTTTACGTAGCCGCGATTGATGAACGGTTAAACTCTCACGGTTACATCGTACCGGGGTTAGGCGATGCCGGAGACCGCCTTTTCGGAACAAAATAATCCGGAGATCTCGTAATCAAAAGCAAATCGATTAATGTTGCGCTAATAAAGTTCGTTTTTAGAACCGGAATAATTATCATTATAATTAAGTTGCTTTCTTAGGCTTTCAAGAGTATAATCATCTTTGGAATGAGACGAAAGCGATTAAATAAGCGAAACTTTACCGGCTTTTTACGGTCGGGTTTTTTTTAGGTTAAAAAGCGGCCGTTGTAAAAGGCCGATGTGGTAGACAGTTAAGCCCTACGCGGACATAAAAGGGTCTCCGGAATATGGTCTTTACGGATGGGATCCGGTCAAAATCAGGTCTGTTGATTTTGAACCGGCGACACGACCATCAGGAGCGGGGTGTGGTTGAGATTAATCGAAAACGCAATAATCAAAATTGGCGAATGGTCGCCTTATACGGCTCGCTCAGTATTAACTTGGGGATAATGATTTTGGGCGGGTATTTTTTAGGCCGGTTGTTGGAAAAACAATATCAATGGAGCAATATGTCGTTAACCGGTTTGCTGACCGGATTATTTTTGGGCCTTTATCAAATGTTTATCGTCGCTTTTAAGGCCACTGACAAAAAGAAATGAAATATCTATCTTTTTTGCTGATCGGAGCATCGATTGCGCTCTTTTTGCTAAGAGAACAAGGAGTCGTCGGCGCTTCGGTTTTAGGAGCGACTGTTTTAATAGTCGATTATTGGTGTTTGAGGTTGAGATTCGAACTGGTTCGTCGGAGCCGGACCGGTTTCAAAATGTTTCCCGTGATGGCGGTGTTTATGCTCCGGCTCCTAAATGTCATCACCTTTTCGATGATTGGGAATCGGTGGTTGGCGCCGGCCGCTTGGCGATTATTAGTATTGATTTTACTGTCGATTCCCATTTGGAATCTGTGGGAGTCAAGCCGTTTGGCGAACCGCTGTTAATTAGCGGACCTTGTAGAACCGGATAATTGAAAGGATCGTGCGTAATGGAACATTCGGTGAAGATCTTTATTTGGGCGGGGCTCAAATTTGATCTGCGGATAATCGCCATGACCTGGGTGGTGATGGCTATTATATTCATGCTGGTTTGGTTCGCTTCGCGCAAATTGGAACGGATCCCGAAGCGATGGCAATGTTTATTGGAAATAACCGTAGAGTTCATTAACAATACGGTCATCGATAGTTTGGGGATTCATGGGGTCAGATACAGCTATTTTTTCGGTTCATTGTTTCTGTTTATCCTTTTTTCAAATATGCTCGGTTTAGTGCCCGGCTTTGTTTCTCCCACCAGAGATGTCAGCGTCACTTTAGGACTTTCGGTTTTAGTAGTGATTTGGATGCAGTATATCGGGGTCAAGGAAAACGGTTTAAAGGGGCATTTAAAACATTTTTTCACTCCCAATTTCTTCTTTTTCCCCTTACACTTGCTGGAATTGTTTACCCGCCCGCTAACCTTGGCGTTGCGGCTGTTCGGTAATATTTACGCCGGTGAAATATTGATCGAAAAATTAACTGAGACTTTTCATATTATAATCCCTAGTTTATGGCTGTTAATGAGTGTCGTTATCGGAATAATTCAAGCTTATATTTTCACGATTTTAAGCGTTGCCTATACCGGGGTCTCAATTTTAGAAGGTCCCGCCGAATAGGATTGGATGCTTTTGGCGAGGGGAATAAAAGTTTTTAACTCTGTGTCTCTGCGTCTCCGTGGCTAATTCATTTATTGGCCACAGAGACACAGAGGCACGGAGAAAGATTAAAATAAAAGTATTTTCTAACGGCCCCAATAAGGCTCGGTTATTTTTAAAAACGTGAAGGAGGATTTTGATGGACTGGAATACCTTAACAACATTAATCGTTATCGGAGCGATTTGTGTCGGAGCCAGTTTTGCGGCGGCGTTTTCCGACTCTAAAGTGGTGGCTACCGCCCTGGAAAGTATCGCCCGTCAGCCCGAAGTGGAGCAAGGTTTATTCCGAGCGATGTTGATCGGGATCGGTTTAGTGGAATCAATTCCAATTATCACCGTGGTTATTGCCTTTATCCTCCTGGGAAGATTGGGATGAGTCTTGACATCTTAAAAAAACGCCATTTTGGTTGATGAAAAAGGGGGTTCAAAATGGGAGTACAATTTGACACCGGGACCTTCTTAGCGATGATCTTAAATTTTATAATTTTAATGTATGTCCTGGTCCGACTCCTATACCGTCCCATCCAGGGTATTTTGGAAGAACGTCGCCTTAAGATATCCCAGGCTTTGAGCGAGGCCGAAAAGATCAAAAAAGACGCCGAGCAATTACATAGCGATGCTCAAAAGAGATTGGAAGAATCTCACATTGAGGCCTATGAAATTGTGGAACGAGCCCGAAATGAAGCCGAACGGCTCCGCGAGGAACTGATTACTCAAGCCCGGCAAGAAGCGGACCAATTGCGCCAAAGAGCCCAGGCAGAAATTGAGCGCGCCAAAACGATCGCCCGTTCGGAACTGAGGGAGGAAGCGGTTGAATTGGCGTTGTTGGCCGTTAAAAAAGTTTTGGGAAAATATCAAACGCCTCAATTAAACGAAGCGATAATTCGTGGAGTTTTGGAAGAAATGAGCAAAGGGGCAGCTGAAAATGACCTCCCGCGTGGCGTCTAATTATGCCCGGGCTTTAGTGGATTTGATGAAGGAACGGGATTCCCTGGATTTTACGCGCGAGACGGCCGAGGTTTTAATTCAAAACTTGGACGATTCCGAGATTATTTCCTTCTTAAACCACCCAAAAGCGCCCGTCGGGGAGAAAAAGGCGATTTTAAAAAAGTTGGCCCCGCCGGAAACACCGCAGGAATTTTTGAATTGTTTAGACTTGATCCTGGAACGGGGGCGCCAGGGAGTTTTAGTCAAAATTTTAGAGAATATAGTGGAAATGGTATTGATGGAACAGGGCTACGAGATCGTAACGCTGATTTCGGCGCAGCCGATTTCAGAAGCGGAGCAACGGTTTATTTCGGAAAAACTGGAGACCGTTTGGGGTAAAAAGATTCATCTAAAATACCGGGAGAACCCCAATCTATTGAGCGGAATCATTATTCAGCGGGGCGATAAGTTATATGACGGTTCTTTAGTCGGGAGATTGAACGAAATTAAAGAAAGTTTAAGCAACCCGGAAATTAATATTATTTAATTAGAAAGCTCTGTCTTGATCAGGTATTTAAAGGATGGATGAAATGCGGTTTACAACTGAAGAAATAGTTTCGGTTATCAAAGAACAGATCGCCGGTTATCATTTGGATTTGGAAGCCCAGGAAACCGGGACCGTGCTGGAAGTCGGGGACGGAGTCGCCAGAGTATACGGTCTTCGCAAAGTAATGATGGGAGAATTGTTGATCTTCCCGAATCAAGTCTACGGATTAGCCATGAATCTTGAAGAAGATCATGTCGGGTGTGTTTTATTAGGCGATGAAACGCTCATTAAAGAAGGCGATTTGGTTCGGCGCGCCAAACGGGTGATTGAAGTTCCCGTGGGCGAGGCGTTGATCGGCAGAGTAGTCAACGCCTTGGGGCAACCGATTGACGGCAAAGGTCCGGTGATCACCAACGATTTTAGGCCGGTAGAGAACGACGCGCCGGGGATTGCGGAACGGGAGCCGGTAAAAGTCCCGCTTCAAACCGGGATCAAAGCAATTGACACCATGATTCCCATCGGCCGCGGTCAACGGGAATTAATCATCGGCGACCGGCAAACGGGGAAAACGGCCATCGCTCTGGATACGATATTGAACCAAAAACATTCCGGCGTGATTTGTATTTATGTTTCAATCGGCCAGAAGACTTCCAAATTGGCTCAGGCCGTTCATGTATTGGGAAGCAAGGGAGCGCTGCTTTATACGATCGTGGTTGCCGCGACCGCTGATGAGCAAGCCACGATGCAATACTTGGCGCCTTTTGCCGGGTGCGCGATGGGCGAGTTTTTTATGCGGCAGGGGAAAGACGTCTTAATCATTTATGACGATCTGTCCAAACATGCCGTCGCCTACCGGACCATGTCATTGTTGTTGCGCCGCCCGCCGGGCAGGGAAGCGTTTCCCGGGGATATTTTCTACTTGCATTCCCGTTTATTGGAAAGGGCGGCTAAGTTAAACGCCGCCAGCGGGGGCGGTTCGATGACCGCCATCCCGATCGTTGAAACTCTGGCCGGCGACGTTTCCGCATATATACCAACCAATATTATCTCCATAACCGACGGTCAAATCATTTTAAGCAGCGAGTTGTTCTTTGGAGGAGTGCGTCCCGCCATCAATGTCGGTTTATCCGTCTCCAGGGTCGGGGGCAATGCTCAGATTAAAGCGGTGAAACAAGTTGCCGGCCGGTTGCGGTTGGATTTGGCTCAGTTTAGGGAGTTGGAATCTTTCGCCCAATTCGGAGCGGAACTGGATCAGACTACCCAGGCCAGGTTGAACCGGGGGTTTCGCATTGTTGAAGTGCTGAAGCAAGAGCAGTACCAGCCGATGTCCATTTATAATCAAGTGGTGTTGATTTTTGCGGTTACCCAAGGATTTCTTGACGATTTGCCGGTTGAATCAATCCGCCGTTTTGAAAAGGATTTGCTTCATTTCATGCAAATCGAGGCCCAACCATTTTACCGGCGTTTGGATGAAATCCGTTTTTTGGATAAAGAGTTGACCGACGAGTTAAGGAAGTTGATTACCCGGTTTAAGGAACGTTTCCAAGCGGGTAAAAGCTAAAGGACGAGAAGATGAAGACAATCCATGAGCTAAAATTCAGGATCGCCGGCACTAAAAACATTCAACAAATCACCATGGCCATGAAGATGGTGGCTGCGGCGCGGTTAAAGAAAGCCCAAGCCCGCTTGGAGTCGGCGCGGCCTTATGCCCGGAAAATCGCCGAGGTCACCTTGGATTTGGCGGCTCTTACTCCCTGGTCGTTCAATCCCTTACTCCGTCCGCATCATTATTTCATCCGGGATTTAATCATCGTTTTTACGGGCGATCGAGGGTTGGCGGGTAATTTTCACTCTGAAATCGCCGACCAGGCCGTCGAGTTCGGCAAGAGACTCGGCAAGAAGCGAAAAGTGTCTTATTATATGATCGGGCTTAAGGGGTATCATCGGTTTTTAGAAAAAGGGGTTCCGGTTTTTAAACGTTTTAAGGAACCGGTGGCCGGAGTCTCCTTTAGGCTGGCTCGAATACTCGCCAAGGAGATTATTGATTGGTATACCAAGGAAGAATTCGATCGGATCTTTCTTTTCTATTCCAAGTTTTATTCGGCGCTTTGTCAAAGACCGCGCCCCTTCCAACTGTTGCCGATCGATCCGGCTAAAGCCAAGATTAAAGAAGAAAGCGGACTTTTTATCTTTGAGCCTTCCCGCAAGAAATTGCTTGACAGTATTATACCGCGTTATATCGAGAGCGAGATTTTCAGGGCATTTTTGGAGACCGAAGCCGGCGAACTCGGAGCGCGGATGACCGCGATGTCGGCGGCAGCCGATAATGCCGCGAAAATTATTGAACATTATCAATTGGAATTCAATCAGATTCGTCAGACCATGATTACCAATGAAATCGTGGAAATCGTCGGCGGCGCCGAAGTGTTAAAAAATGAGGGCAAGGAATAGGGGGAGTAAAAATAATGGCAAAGGGGCATATTGTACAAATCATCGGACCGGTAGTGGATGTCGAGTTTTTACCGGAAGAACTCCCCGCTATCAATAGAGTGGTGAAAATCGAACTTCAACTCAAAAACAAAGAACGGCGGGAAGTAGTGGCAGAGGTAATGAGTCACATCGGCAATAACCGGGTGCGCTGCGTAGCTTTAAATTCAACCGAAGGTTTGGTCAGAGGAATGGAAGTCGCCAGCGAGGATCAACCGGTGATGGCGCCGGTGGGGCGTGAGACTTTAGGCCGGGTTTTTAATGTATTGGGCGAAACGATTGACGGCGGACCCAAGGTGGAAACCGAATTTAAACTCCCGATTCACCGTAAACCGCCGACATTTGTAGAACAAAACATTGAACAACAAATATTGGAAACGGGAATCAAAGTCATCGATCTGCTGACGCCGTATCCTAAAGGCGGTAAAATCGGATTATTTGGGGGCGCCGGAGTCGGCAAGACCGTAATTATCATGGAATTAATCCGGAACGTCGCCACTCATCACGGGGGATTCTCGGTCTTTACCGGAGTGGGCGAACGGATCCGGGAGGGGAACGACCTGTGGCTGGAGATGAAAGAATCGGGAGTAATCGATAAAACCGTTTTAGTCTTCGGCCAGATGAATGAACCTCCCGGCGCCCGTCTGCGGGTGGGATTGACGGGATTGACCATGGCCGAGTATTTCCGGGACTACGAGGGACAAGACGTATTGTTGTTTATCGATAATATCTTTCGCTTCGTTCAAGCCGGTTCCGAGGTTTCGGCGTTGTTGGGACGGGTCCCCTCGGCGGTGGGTTATCAGCCGACGTTAGCCAATGAGATGGGGGCGCTCCAGGAAAGGATTACTTCAACCGCCAAGGGATCGATCACCTCAATTCAAGCCGTGTACGTGCCCGCCGATGATTACACCGATCCCGCTCCGGCCACGGTATTCACCCATTTGGATGCTACCACTAATTTGGAACGGAGCATTGCCGAACTGGGAATTTATCCGGCGGTGGATCCCTTATCGTCCACCTCCCGGTTGCTGTCCCCGGCTTATGTCGGTGAGGAGCACTACCAGGTGGCCCGCGGGGTCCAAGAAATTTTGCAACGCTATAAAGAGTTGCAGGATATTATCGCCATAATGGGATTGGATGAGTTGAGCGATGAAGATAAACTGATTGTAGCCAGAGCCCGGAGACTGCAGCGTTTTTTGTCCCAACCTTTTTTTGTAGGCGAAAGCTTTACGGGTATTCCCGGGAGGTTCGTTCCGCTTAAGGAAAATATTCGAAGTTTTAAAGAGATTCTGGCCGGAAAGTATGATCATTTGCCGGAAGAGGCTTTTTTTATGGTCGGCTCCATTGAAGAAGTTGTGGAAAAAGCCAAGCGATTGCAGGGGGTGACTCTCTGTGCCGGAGACAAATAGTTGGAATGGAACCGATCGGATCTTATTGGAAGTGGTGACTCCCACTAAAGTTGAGTTGCGCAAGGAAGTTGATTATGTTGTGGCCCCTACCATTCAGGGAATGATTGGGATCATGCCCCGACATATTCGATTGATGACGATTTTAGATACCGGGGTTTTACGTTATAAGATAAACGATGAAAACTTTTATATGGCGGTGAGTGAAGGTTATATGGAAGTTATGCCTCATAAAGTAATTGTTCTGGCCGAGGCGGCCGAACTCGCCGAAAATATCGATGTAGAGCAAGCCCTGGCTGAAAAACGCCAAGCCGAAGCCGAACTTTACCGGCCGATGGCTGAAAAAATCAGTTTTGCCAGAGCTCAAGTCAATTTGCAATGGGCTCTGACCAAATTGCAAGTTGCTAAAAAACACCATCATTCCAAAGAAGATAAATAATTGGATTTGGATAACTGTTAAATAAGGGAATTGCTGGAATATAAAACCTCAACAAGAGGTTTTTTACTTTTTATGGAGAAGATCGATCAAGGTTTAGGGAAGTTAAGCATATTTGGAATGTATTTAAATTTGATTAAATCGAATATAAAAAGCATTTAAGAGGTGAGGGAAATGGGCATCAACAATTTGTACATTTCGGAGAAGTCTAAAGCCGCTTTGACGGAGATTCAAAAACGGTTAATCGCCGAATTTGACGTTGATGAACTGGTGGTTTTTGGAGCGGGGGTAAAAGAGGCGGCAGTTGATGATTCCGACCCCGACTTGTTGGTGATAACCAAGGAGGAGCTTAGTTACAGCCAGAAAAAAATGATCAAGGAATTTGTGGACGGGATTAACAGTGAATACGGCGCCAACTACCGATTGATGGTTTTCGACAGGAACACCTGGGAAGTTTGGGCGGGTCAGTCGCTTTATCAGGAAGTCACCCGTGACGGAGTATCGATTTGGTGAAGAATGTTCTGAGGCGGCCTGCCGAATTTTTTTGCGAAGACTCCTTGTGTACCGTGCCGCTATGGGTGGACCAAGCAAGTTTCCGCCGTCGAAAATCACCTCCCGGCAACGACATTCATTGAATAAATTGGTTGCATATTAAGGGAAGTGTCGGCAGATACGACGATTGGCTTAAAGCCGCCGCCATTATTATTATGGACCGTTTTTTCGGGAAATATACCTCATCAATTACAAACTAAAAGGATCATTGATCAAATCTCTTAGCGGAGATTATAATTACCGGGTCCTTCGGGACATCTTGAAAGGGCCCGACCGTTCCGGTGGGGACATTTTGAATCCGGTCCACGATCTCCAGACCCTCGATGACTTTACCGAATACGCAATAACCGTAACCTTCCGGGGAGTCGTCCCGGTGATCCAGGAAATGATTATCAACGACATTAATGTAAAATTGAGAGGTTGCGCTGTCAACCACCATGGTTCGGGCCATGGCAACTTAGCATAAGCGGAAAGATACGTCAAGGCCGGTTCGGCGCTTTCAAGCCTTATTTCCGTCGTTTGGGAATGGGAGTTAAAAGAATCCGGTTTTATTTCCGATACAATAAATATCGGGAAATAAAAAGTCCGTTGCTTTCAGCAATCATTCCTTCGGTTGCTTTGGATGTTTTCGATTAAAAAAGGAGGTTCAAATGGGAGAGTTAAAAACCGAATTGAGCAGCTTCGATTTGACCGGATTTATCGATAAAATATTCGATTTTATGCGGCGGAATGAGATTTCATTGTCGGGAATAGTTTATTTTTCGGAAGATGGCGATCTGGTAGAGTTGGATGTTGAGGAAATCAATCATGCTTCAATCCGGAATTATTTATCCGAGGGCAAGATAATATTCGTGCCTTTCAGCGATATTAACGTCGGCGATCCGATCCCGTGCGCCGATGGAAATCAGTATTTAATCTCCGATTCGAGCGATCTTGATGAAGAAGTGGCCATCCCGGTCGAACAGGTGGAATCGGTGGGTTATTTACTGCGAGTTGAAGGGGAGACGCTCAAAATTAGCCCGGCTGCTTTAAAAGGCGGGGACTATTATGAGATTGATTTTACCGAGGAGGAAAGTTTAAGGAATTTTAGGGAGCCGATGCAAAATTTCATTAACGGATTTAGAAAAGAAGTTCAGTAATTATCAGGCGCAAATATTAGGGAATCATTTCGGAGCGATAATCTTTCGATCATTCCATCAATTATAAATTTATGAATCAACCCTCCGGATTAAAGCGGAGGGTTTTACAATTGTTTGTTGATGATCCTGTTGAATTTGAATAAGTTATGCCCTCTTTAATATGGGGACTCACCTTCCGGGAGGAATGCACATAGCATAATGTTGACGGAATTGATTACGTCAAGTTTCTTAAGGATTAGGGAGGTGAGTCCATGAGTGGGGATTATGAGAACGATTTCTTTGAATTGGAACTTGAAGAAGGGGATTCTTTGGAAACCCTGACCAAAGCTTTTGAAATCACCAAAGAGGTAGTGACGGAGAATAACCCCGAGATTAATCCGGCCCAACTGACTCCCGGACAAAGAATTCGACTTCCGTTTCCGGTACGGTGCCGGGGAACCGTTTATATTGTCCGGCGCGGCGATACTTTGGCCGAAATAGCCCGGCGGTTTAATACCACTGAGGCCGCGATTCGCAGAGAAAATCCATTTTTGGTTATTATCGGGTTAAGGGCCGGTTTGCCTTTATGCATACCGGCGCCACAGCCGGTTTGTCCCGGTTTTATCTATACAATAATGGCCGGCGATACTTTGTCGGGGATTGCCCGCCGGTACAACACGACCGTAGACGCAATATTACGGGTAAATCCGGATTTGGACCCGAACCGGCTTTTCATCGGCCAACGTATTTGCATTCCAGCGCCGCAACCGCCGGCTTGTCCGGGATTTATTTATACGATCGTTTTTGGAGACACCTTGTTTTCGTTGGCGGCCCGCTTTAATACAACGGTACAGGCTATTTTACAAGCTAATCCGGGATTGGATCCGAATCTGCTATTCGTCGGCCAACGAATTTGCATCCCTGTACCGCAACCGCCGCCTTGTTCGGGATTTTTTTATACGGTAGCGGCCGGCGACACGCTTTTCGGCATCGCCGCCAGGTTTAATACGACGGTGCAAGCGATTCTCCAAGCCAATCCGGGGCTTGATCCGAACCGGATCTTTATCGGGCAGCAGATCTGTATCCCGGCGCTCCAGGTTTGCCCCGGAGTTTTTCATGTCGTGGTTGCGGGGGATACCTTATTCAGGATCGCGCGGCGGTATAATGTTTCGGTGGATGCCATTCTGGCCGCCAATCCGGGATTGGACCCGGACCGGTTATTTATCGGGCAAAGGATTTGTATTCCGACTCAAAGATGAACAGTGCGTCGGCGCCCCGGAGTACGGGGTGTTTTTTTTAACGCTGATGACGCTGATAACGCAGATGTCGCTGATGATGCTGATGACGCAGATGACGCAGATAACGCAGATGATGCTGATGGCGCTGATGACGACCACTGATTATATTGATTTCGAAGTGGGCTGATGATCTGATGACGGGGAATTATAAACCGACTGAGTTAGCCCAATCCCCTCTCTATTGAACTGGCTTGAGTTGATTGCTTCGTTATAGAGAGGGGGATCAAGGGGGTGAGTTGGTTATTGTTCGCCAACACAATTAGCATGCAGGAACTTGTTAACTCAACCTTCATATGGTAAACTGGTAATGCTTGGTTTGGAATGGCTTTTTGATTACAAAAAAACCGTTTAAAAGGTCGGGCATTATGAGTCAATTAACTTCACCGGAAGAAAATATTGATATTCCTTGCTCGGCGCCGACCGAGACCAAAATAATGAATGACGCCGGATTCAAACGGGTTAAAGTGGTTTACGAACATTTCAGCGCAACCCATAATAATGCCTTGTTGGTAGGTTTTAAGGATTGATAGCTATGAAATATTTATAGTTACTCAAGTCAGCAATAGCGAAAAGCGATTTATTAGCCGGCAAATACCGGCGGTTGCTGAAAAAACGGCGGGAAAATCATTATTCGGTAGCAGGTTGGGTTGTACTTTGCGAGAAATAAATGTAAAATAAGGATAAATTCTATTTTCACGGAGGTTATCGAACTTGAAATCTTACACTCTCAAGTACGGCTGTAATCCCCATCAAAAACCGGCCCAAATCTATGTTCATCAGGGCGAGTTGCCTTTGGAAGTGTTGAACGGCAATCCCGGTTATATCAATTTCATGGACGCCCTCAACTCCTGGCAACTGGTGAAAGAATTGAAGCAGGTTTTGAAGATGCCTGCCGCCGCTTCCTTCAAACATGTCAGCCCGGCCGGCGCCGCCATCGGCCTGCCGCTGAGCGATGCTTTAAAAAAGGCTTATTTTGTCGAAGATCTGGACTTGTCGCCTTTAGCGGCCGCTTATGCCCGGGCCAGAGGGGCGGACCGGATGTCTTCCTTCGGCGATTGGGCCGCCTTGAGCGATGTGGTTGATCTGCCCACCGCTCAAATCTTAAAACGGGAGGTCTCCGACGGGGTGATCGCGCCGGGATACGCTCCGGAAGCATTGGAGCTCCTCAAAACCAAAAAGAACGGCAAATACAATATCGTCCAAATCGATCCGAATTACGAACCGGGGGATATGGAAGTCAGGAGTATTTACGGGATTATCTTTGAACAACAGCGGAATAAGAAAGTCCCCGGTTACGAGGATCTCCAAGAGATCGTGACCGCCAATAAAAACTTGTCCGATGAAGCCAAGCGGGACCTGATCATTGCGATGATCACCCTGAAATATACCCAGTCCAACTCGGTGTGTTACGTTTACGACGGGCAAGTCATCGGCAACGGCGCCGGACAGCAGTCCCGGATCCACTGCACCCGTCTGGCCGGAGACAAAGCGGATCTTTGGTACTTGAGGCAGCATCCGGCGGTATTCGATCTCAAATTTAAAAAAGGCCTAGGCCGTCCGGATCGGGACAATGCTATCGATCTCTTTTTAAGGGATGATATCACCGACAATGAGCTCAAAGTATGGCAGGAGTTGTTTGAAGAAAAACCGGCAAGATTATCCAAGGAGGAAAAGAAGAAGTGGATCTCCGGATTAAGTGGGGTTTCCGTTGGTTCCGACGCTTTCTTCCCCTTCCGGGATAATATCGACCGGGCCTATCAAAGCGGAGTCCGTTATATTGTCCAGCCCGGCGGATCGGTGCGGGACGACAGCGTAGTGGCCGCCTGCGATGAATACGGAATCGTGATGGTTTATTCTAATTTAAGGCTGTTTCATCATTAGGTATTATAGAAAAGACGATTACGATTACGAGCGCCGCTTCGCTGAGCACGAGCACGAATAAAGCATGCTGCCCCTCTCCGAACCTTCAAAATCAGTTGCGTTCGCGGAGAGGGGTGTTGCTGTTGAATAACTAAGATTGATCGGATAACGGGTGGGGCGAGGCGGCGGTTTTTTGCTTGACAATCTCCGCCACCAAAACCTCGGGATGCCGGTAGCGGGGTTTTTTCTTAGTGCTTTTACCGCATTGGATCGCCTGTTTTGGACAATGGTGGAGGCAAGCCAGGCATTCTTCGCAATGATGGAGCCATTCCGGTTCGGTTTGGCTCATTTTGATATTATTAACCGGGCAAACCTGCTCGCAAACGCCACAGCTGATACAAGAATCCTCTACTGTGAAACGGCGGTCGCTGTTTCGGACATTCGCGGCCCAACGGTTATAGATTAAGGGGCGCAAAAAACTCCCGAAAGCTCTTTCTTTGAGACGGGCATTGGTTTTGATGTATTTTACGATTTGAGGGATTTTAACCTCGCAAGCTTGAAATTGTTTTCGTTGTTCCGCTTCCCGGGGCAGGTTTAACATTGGGATATAATTGTCGGGCAACGTAATGTAGAACCCGGCGTCAAGCCTGTATTTCCACCGTTTCATGATCTTGGCCAGCTGGGGGATGGCGCCGCCGGCTAAAGGATTGCCTTTGGTAACAACGGCGAAAATATAACGAACCCCATCCAAGCTGATCTTCTCCAAAAAGTCTTTTACCAGCAGAGGAATTCCCATGTAATACAAGGGAAAGACGAAACCGACCGTCTCACCTCCGGGTTTGATACTCCGGGCGTTTGCCAAAGAAGCAATCGGGATCAACCGGCAATCATCAAGTTGCTGTTGTAACTTTTTAGCGACCGCCAACGAGTTGCCGGTGGCCGAAAAGTAATAGATGGTAGTAGCCATTATATTCTCCTCTCATATTTCAGTGGTTCATCGATAGTCATTTATTCCCCAAATGAATATTCTCTAGAAAGCAGTTTATGAACTCCTTATCTTCAGTAGAAAGACTCTTATTTTTTTTATATATAAAATAAATCGCCCTGTTTAAATCCAATCCTTCTATATCGGCAACTTTTAAAAGTTTATTATAAATTTCGTTGATAATGGACCTACGGGATAGGATCGAGATACCGATTCCACAAATGATTCCTTGCTTGATAGTTTCGGTGTTGTGCATATCGATAATATTCTTTGGCATTGCGCCGATCGAACTTAGTTTAGAAAAAACAAATTCTCTAGTTGCCGATTTTACTTGGGAAACAAGGAAAGGGTAATCAACAATATCCTGCGGGGTAATTTTCGACAGGTTAGCAAGTGGATGATTGTTGGGGAAGGCAAGCGCCATATCGTCTTGACATAAAAGACGACAGATGTATTTTGAATTATCGGTTGTGTATTGGGATTGAGGTATTAGCGCAAAGCTGATTTGGTCCTGCTCCAACAGATCGATAATATTAGATAAAAAATCGACAGTAAAATTAATTGCAATGTTAGGCCACTTTTTTTTGAATTCGCTTATTACGGGAGGCATCAAATAGATACCGATATAATTTGTTACTCCAAAGTAGATTGAGTTTGCAACAGGGCGATTTAGAGCGTATAAATCCTTTTTAAGCTGAATCAAATCTTGTTCAAGTTTTTTTCCAAATTGATATAGCAGCTCGCCGTTTTTATTAAGTGTTAGTTTTTTGCCGTTTCTATCGAAAAGCGGATATCCTATTTCTTTTTCTAGGGACGTTATTTGTTTGGATAATGCAGGTTGCGAACAATAAAGCAATTCTGCGGCTTTTGACAGGTTTCCCTGGTCTACGATTGTACAAAAGCTTAAAATTTTGCCAATATTCATAGTTAATCTCTTGTCTCCGCCGAGGATTTAATTTATATAACAAATAGTTATATGTGTTTCCTAAAAGGAATTGGACATTCAATATAAATGCAATGTATAATGACGATGACCGGTCAATAATCATAACCTTATTTATATAATAAGGGATTATAAAAAGGAGGTCAATATATCTATGCAAACCATGCAAAGTTTGTCGGAGATCACAATGGCTAAAAAAGGCCCGTCCACTTTTGAGAAGTGGATGAAAATTACCGGGGTAACAATTGCTCTCATCATATTTGCCCTCATTTACACAATGGAAACTCCCATTAAAATGACGATGCAAGGGAAAGCCTCTCTAGCCGTTTTTTGCATGGCGTTTGTGCTTTGGGTTACCCAGGCGATTCCAACATATGCTTCGGCTTTAGTGGCAATTGTAGCGCTCGTCTTTACCGGCGCTTGGAGTCAAGATTCCGCGCTGGCTGTATTTGGACAGGACATTATCTGGTTAATGCTGTCGGCGTTCATCATTACGGCCGGTATGGAAAAATCAGGTTTTGCAAACAGATTAGCGTTATATATCGTATCAACCTTTGGCACCACTGCCAAAAAAGCGCTTATTGCCTTAGGCGTCGTTAATCTTCTTCTGGCATTTGTTGTGCCCTCAACAACAGCGCGGGCAGCAATGATGTTACCTATTTGCCTTATGATTTTAAAAGTATATAGGGCTAACCCCGGAGTAAGCAACTTTGGTAAACAACTTATGATTCAAGAGATCCACTTTAACAATATTTCCACAAGCGGTATTCTTACGGCAACCGCTCCCCAAATATTAGCTGTCGGCTATATATTGAGCATGGCTCAGGTTGATGTTTCTTGGAGTCAATGGTTGATAGCGAGTATGCCGATCGCTATTCTTACTTTGATCACTTCTTTTGTTATTGGTAACTTCTTATTTAAATCCGAGGTAGATACTCCTCCGGTAGAGCAAACTGAAACTGGCGAATTAAGTTTAAAAGAACAATTAAAAGCATTGGGTCCGATATCAAAAAATGAAATCAAGGCTTTGATAATTTTCTTTTTGACAATTGCATTGTGGGCAACGGATGGACACCACTTAAAGCTTTTCGGTTTTCAAGTTAGTTTGGTTATGACGGCTGTTCTTTCCGGTACCTTGTTCTTTATGCCATATATCGGTATCTTATCATGGAAAGAAGCCAAAATTCCTTGGGACTTGATGATTTTCTCCGCTGGAGCTTATGCTGTAGGCTTAGCCTTGGATGCATCCGGCGCTGCGTCGTTCTTGCTTAATTCGATCTTTGACAGATTTAACCTTGAAACGTTAAGTCCCTTCATGCTGTATATGATCGTAATGTTCATTGCAAGTTTTAGTCATCTCGTTTTCACCAGCAAAAACGTACGAGTGGTTATTCTGTTGCCTGCCATTATTTTACTTGCGAAATCATTAGGAATAAACCCGCTATTATTGGCTTTGCCTGCTTGCTTTACAATTTGCGATAGTATCACGCTTCCGCCGCACTGCAAACCTAATTTGATCTTTTATAGCACCGGGTATTTTACAGTAAAAGACCAATTTATATATGGTATGTTAGTCTTGTTCGCCAAATGGCTTATTTTAGGCGCAGCTTACTTTACATGGTTTAGAATCGTTGGTATCGTATAACAAAAGGGGGGTAATGATATGAAAAAAATGCGTGCAATTTTAATGGCAGCCATTTTAATTATAGCACTTTCGGGGTTAACGGCTATTGCTTCGGCAACGGAATTATTCACCGTTATCACGTATGATGAAGTATTTACTCCGGCTAATGCCGTCGATGCTGTCTTAACAGTGGAAATAGAAGCCAAGCCTGATACCGATGGGTATATCTATATAGCTAAAACCGTTAAAGATATGAAACCGGTTGGAGAAGTAACCGGTGAAAATATCGGCGGCAATAAACTTGAAGAGTATAAAATGGGTAACATCAATTGCTATCGTGTTAAAGTAAACGATCCTTATCGGACGGTAAAAGCAAAGGTTCAATTTGATTGCTTAAACTTTTATAACGCTGCGGCCAAGGCCGATCAAAACGGGAGAGCCAACATACCTGTAACTCATGTTTTTACCAACTTTTTTGTAAATCCAATTGGAACATACAATTTAAAAGTTGTGTTGCCCGAAAAGACAGAGATCGTTAAAGTTTCCACTCCATCCAAATATGCCGACTTCAAACTTAGCGATGAAAACGGCTTAAAAGCTATTGCTATTAGTAAAAGTAAGTTGGCTCCGGCAGCCGCGGCAAAACTAGACTATACGATGAACACTTCCGCTTCAATATTCGATAAAATATTAATTTGGACTTTTTGTTTAGCAATCGGCTTGTTTGTTTTATTTGCAAGGCTGAGAGAGAATAAGAGTAGTGATCAAAAATGAAAATATCCAAAAGTGCAAGAGCAATTATGTTAATTTCTGATGGTTTAGGGGATCGTCCGATCCCCGAATTTGGAGGAAAGACCCCACTCGAATATGCGCATAAACCAACAATTGATGCCTTATGCGCCCAAGGGTGCGCGGGATTGGTCCACCCGTATCAGGCAGGCGCAAGATGTGGTACCGACTGGGGTCACCTCTGTCTTTTTGGATATAATCCTGAACAATATTACACCGGGAGAGGCTCGATTGAAGCGGCCAGCGCAGGTATTGTTTTGCGTGAAGGCGATGTGGCTTTTCGCGGCAACTTTGCCACTGTTGACGAGGGGCTTACCGTGATCGATCGGAGAGCCGGAAGAATTTCAGAACCTGAGGATATATTGTTATTGTTAAGTTGCATTGATGGAATGGAGATCGATGGCTGTAAATTTATTGTCAAGCCCCTCACCGAGCATAGGCTGGCATTGGTAATGCGCGGTAGGGATTTGTATGGAGAAATAAAGGATACGGATCCTGGAACAGCGCAGGAGGGCGCTGTTGTTAAAAATCCGGTTATCGGATGCAGCGGCCAAGAAAGAAGAACAGCCGAACTGCTTTGGAAGTTCTTACAAGAAACCCATAAATGTTGGCAAAATCATCCAGTGAATAATGCGAGAATACAAAAAGGACTTTTACCGGCAAACTTTATTCTTACTCGCGGTAGTGGAGTAGCTATGGTTTTACCGCCTTTTCAAACCAAATTTCCCGGTGTAAAGGTTGCTTGCGTGGCAGGAGATGCAACTATCATCGGAATTTCTCAAATGTGCGGCTTTGACGGTTACACGCAACAAGATTTTACCGGCAGCTTTGAGACGAACTATCTGGGCAAGGCCGCACTTGCTCAAAAACTACTGGAAGATTACGATTTAGTTATCGTGCATGTTAAAGCCACCGATTTATGCGGACACGATAACTTGCCCGATAAAAAGGCGAGTGTTGTTGAAGAAATTGATAAGATGTTTAAATATTGGGTTAACAATACCGATCCTAATTCCACGTACTTTGTAATGACTGCGGATCACTCTACGCCGTGTCGTTTTCGTGAACATTCGGCGGATCCGGTTCCTACGTTTTTCTATGGCCCGGATGTCCGAACTGATAGTGTAGCATTTTATGGTGAACGCAGCTGTGCCCTAGGGATATTGAACAATTATACCGGCGCACAACTGATGGCTACCATCATGGATTATCTTGGATTTGCTGAAAAATATGGGGCTTAGCGTTTCGAACAAGGGAGGTTAACATTGATGTCTTCTAACAAGATTAAGATATCCGCTTTAGGCGGGAGTGGCGAGAACGGCAGAAACTGCTTTATTATAGAAACTATTGATGGAGCCATATTGTTGGATTGCGGAGTTAAAAGGGAAAAAAAGGGGCAACAGGTTGGGTTTTATCCCAGCCTTACGGCGGAATTGGTTTCCCGTATTAAGGCTGTTTTTTTATCCCATTGTCATGAAGACCATACCGCGGCGTTACCTTTATTGTATCAGCTCGGATACAAGGGCGCGGTTTACGCATCTGCAGAAACAATTGAGGCCACGCCCGCATTTATAAAAAAATGGATGAGATATGTACAAAAAAATAACGGTGAGTTGCCATTCACGAATGAAATGGTCGATCAAATAGAATATCACGCCTTGAAATTAGGACCAAATAACGTTGAGGGTATCTCTTTGACGACCGGTCGTAGCGGTCACGTGTTGGGGGGTATGTGGTACGTTTTCAATTTTGGAGGGAAACGGGTACTTTATACAGGCGACATTACTCTAGACGCCGCCATTCTGGAGATGGATATACCGCCCGAATGCGATATCGCCATTATGAATTGCGCCTATGCCGGAAAACAAATCAACCAGAAACAGCAATATGCCGCTTTACTCGCATCGATTCAAGCTGCTCTGGCGCAAGGCGGAAAAGTGTTGTTGCCTTTACCCCCGAAAGGTAGGGGTATCGATCTTTATCTCTATCTTAAGGAATACTTACAAAATACAGTTATCTATGTGGAAAAATCCATTGTTCAAAATTGTGAAGCGCTTTTGCAGAAAAAACAATGGATCAAAAGCGGCATTGGGAATAATCAAGGCGCTGGTAACAATGTTATTATAGTCGAAAATGATGAACAAAGGCACTCCGCGTCGAATATCCCGGAAGGCGCAGTTTATCTCGTGACGGATGGTATGTTGACCACGGCGGATGGTTTGTATTATTTCAACCGGATTAAATCAGACAGTAGCAATAAGGTGATTATAACGGGTCATGCCGCAGAGGGCACCACGGGGGCTTTAATTTTTGACAAAGAATATTGCGCAACAAATGGGATAGCCCTTACAGCGGAAAAGATTATCTTTAAAGTACATTTGGATGATTCGGATATTATGGCCCTAAATGAAAAAGTAAAAGCTAAAACCATAGTTTTGTTCCATAGCAATGAAGAAAATAATCGCAACCTGTATCACAGTATGTCATCAGTTGGCGTAAACGCAATGACCTTGGCATATCCGAATTTTATTACGGTATAATAAATCGGTAACTTAGGTATCTATTCTTCTAAAAGATAAGCTATTTTGATTTTCGAATCTGCGCTTTTATGTTTTATATTTATTAAATTTTTTAATCTTAGGCACCGTTTTTTAACCGACTTACATTAAGACAGGGGCTGTCCCAAAAGATTCCGGGGCAGCTCTAAACTTTTGATAATGGCAATTGTTATTTTATACTATATGATTAATAATTCTTCTAATGATTAAAAATGGGGTGACTAAATTGCTTTGAAGTCACCCCTAATACAGTTTTACGGATCGCAGATTTGACAGATGGTGCTGAAGGGCTTGCTGGGATGGACAATGGTTAATCCTTGGGCGCATGGTACGCGCCGGTTCTGAACTTTGAGCACGACCACTTGCAAGATTGACAAAACGGCTAAAACTCTGGCAAACGCGGTGTTGAGGTTGCCGCTTTGTAAAAGCCGCAGCGCTTGCCCCAATCGATTCAGAATATCACGTTTCGCTTTTTTAGCGATCGGGAGTTCCCGGACACTTCCTTTTAATAATCGGACCTGGTTAATAATTTTGTCGAGAGTTCTGCGAGATGCGGGCCGGGATAAAAGATCGGCCAGTTTTTGGGAGATCTTTTCGATCCTTCTTAAAATGGTACAAGTATTCGCCATTTCACTCCACCTCCCATTCCATCATATGAAATGAAGGTCGTTAAAAACTATATCTTAGCCGGATTAGGGCTGTATTACTAAAAATTTCTGTTTTTGTACTATGTCAAAGCTCATTACAATTTTAGTTGTTGCAAGGTATTAATAAGGTATTAATTAAGGAGGAAATATCCGGAAGCAATCGAATATGATCGATATCCTCTTATAGATTTTTGAAGAATAATTTCGGTGAAGGATAGGGTAGGGAAAATGACCTGTTTTAACATATTCTCGGTCATATTGGCATTGATGGCCGGAGTCGCCGCCGGCCAGGGGATTTACCATCCCGAAGTTTATTCAGCCGTAGAGAGCGATTATTTGAAGTTGGTAAGCAATCAAGATTTCACGGTATTGGTCATTTTCGTTCCGTTGTTGTTGACTTCCACTTGGCTGGCGGCTCAACGACAATACCGCGGGACATTAGTCTGGCTGGGTGCAGTGGGTTTTTTGAGCTATGTTTACACGGGTTATGCTTTGGCCGGTGTTTCCGAAAGACTGTTTCTTTTGCATTCCGCAATCGCTTCGTTATCATATTTTTTATTATTAATCCGACTGGCTGTTATTGATCACGAAGAGATCCGCCTTCGTTTTACCCCGGTCGCTTCCTACGCTTTCACGGCCTCCTTTTTGCTGGTCGCCGCTTTTTTGATCGTGGCGTTATGGTTGCCGAAGTTGGCGCCTTCGTTTTCCAATAAAACAATGTTGGAGATGGCCTTATTAAAAACGAAGGCTGTTTTCGCGATCCGGGTTTTGGACATCGTATTTTTAGGTCCCCTTTGTTGTTTAACCGGGATTTGGTTGTTCGGCCGCAAAGCGGCGGGCTATATCTTAACCACAATGCTGCTGATCATCGCAGCCGCGAAATTTGGAACGATGCTTAACGATTGGCATTCTCTTCACATCTATCCCAATTCGCTATTTGCCGGTTTGACTTTGGTCTCTCTGGTATCAACCGTCCGTTTTTTGAAGAAATTGAGAGAAGAAAGGTTAACCAGCTATCATGACCGCATTTCTAAAAGTTGTTGATCGGTTTCCATTTTTTAAGATTTTAAATAATTACGGCTTAAGCGACGGTACTCTTGCCGGGCGGGCAGGCAACAAGTTCTTAATCTCACGCGAGGGAGGTCCTTTATGTATTTGTTGTCGTTATTTTTGACCGCGTTTTTGATAATTTCGATCATCAGTACCGCTTGGCCGGTTAAACTTTATCACTACCTGATTTTAAAACAATTAGCCTCCAAATTAAACACCGTACCTCAGAAAAAGGGCTTGTTGTTTTCGAGTTCATATGCGGAAATAGTCGTTAACTATCGCGGAAAGGATTTTCAAATCAGATTTATTGAGAACGGGGTCGGTTCATTGAAACCCGTCTCCGGATTGGAAATCAGGCTTTGGGAATCTACCGGATTGGTAATGGAGTTTTACCGGGCTAAGCGGGTTAATCGGACTTGGGGAGACTTCAAGCGGTTTATTACCGGCGACAACCGAATTGACTCGGAATGGTTTATCATAACCACCGATCTCCCTCAAGCGGAGCAACTCTGGTCGACCAGTCAAATAGTTCGGATTTTAACTGCGCCCAAATTGGAGCAAATTTTGATCAACCGCCAGGAAATAATCATCCAGCTGAAAGGCTACCCTTCCGATGAAGCCGTTCTGAAGCTTATCGATCAATTGGTATCCTGTTTTGAACAATAAATTCTTCTCTTGACACGCTTCCCGAATGATTGTATATTAAGTTAGAAGATATTATTTAATAATGACAATGACCGAAAGGAGTAAGCTTTTCGATGGTGGAAGAGAGGGGCCGGGCGGTGCGAGGCCCTACCTGAAAAAGCCGAAGGTCGTTCGGGAGTCGCCGGGGTGAACTTGAGTAGCTCCGGCCGGGTAAGCCCGTTATCGCGTTGGAGCGCCCTGGTGGGTAATTAGGTGGTACCGCGGAAGTAAGACTTTCGTCCTTTTGACGATGGTCTTTTTTTTTAATCAAAGGCAAGAGACGCGAGTGAGACTGATAGAATTGTAGGACATACGGAAATCAATCGGCAGTCGGGCTATGATTTTTACTCATATCTTGTCCCTCGCGCCTTATTATTAAGGAGGTTATCGGATTGAGTCTACCAAAAGTATATGATCCGCGAGCAGTTGAAGAGAAATGGTATCAATTTTGGCTTAAACAAAACTATTTTCATGCCGAAACGGAGGGTGAAGGAGAACCTTTTTGCATCGTCATCCCCCCTCCGAACGTAACCGGAGTGCTTCACTTGGGACATGCCTTGGACAATACCCTTCAAGATATCCTGATTCGGTGGCGCCGGATGCAAGGTTATAATACTTTGTGGGTGCCGGGAACCGATCACGCCGGGATCGCCACCCAGGCTAAGGTGGAGGAGTCGCTAGCCAAAGAAGGGTTGAACAAACATGATTTGGGGCGCGAAAAATTCTTAGAACGGGTCTGGGCTTGGAAAGAACAGTATGGCGGGACTATCATCAATCAACTTAAGCGGCTGGGCGCTTCCTGCGACTGGGAGCGGGAGCGGTTTACCATGGACGAAGGTTGTTCGGCGGCGGTCCGGGAAGTTTTTATCCGTCTTTATGAAAAAGGGCTGATTTACCGCGGCAGTTATCTGATTAACTGGTGCCCCAAATGCCAGACTACTATTTCCGATATTGAGGTCGAACATGAAGAGCGTGACAGCTTTCTCTGGCATATTCGCTACCCCTTGGCCGACGGTTCCGGATACTTGAAAGTGGCCACCACCAGGCCGGAGACGATGTTGGGGGATACCGCGGTGGCGGTTAACCCGGAAGATAACCGTTACCAATCTTTAATCGGCAAGGAATTAATTTTGCCGGTGATGAACCGGAGAATACCGATCATCGCCGATCCGTACGTAGACATGGACTTTGGGACCGGAGCGGTTAAGGTGACCCCGGCCCACGATATTAATGACTTTGAGATGGGCCTCAGACACAATCTGCCGCAAATCACGGTAATCGGCTTTGACGCCAAGATGACCAAGGAAGCCGGTAAATATGCCGGGTTGGACCGGTACGAATGCCGGGAACGTTTAGTGGAAGAGTTGAAGCAAGAGGGTTATTTGGTTGAGGTTGAACCATACCGGCATGCCGTCGGTCAGTGCTATCGTTGCGACTCCGTTATCGAACCCTTGATCTCCAAACAATGGTTCGTCAAAATGAAACCCTTAGCCGAACCGGCGATCCAAGCCGCGCTCGACGGCAAGATTACTTTCATACCGGAGCGCTTCACCAAGATTTATCTGGGATGGCTCGAAAACATCAAAGACTGGTGTATATCACGGCAGTTATGGTGGGGACACCGGATTCCGGTATGGTATTGCCGGGACTGTAACGAGACGATCGCCGCCCGGCGCGATCCCGATCAATGTCCGAAATGTAAGAGCAGCCGCCTTGAACAAGACCCGGATGTTTTGGATACCTGGTTCTCATCGGCGCTCTGGCCGTTTTCCACCCTTGGCTGGCCGGAACAAACCACGGAACTGAAGAAGTATTATCCAACTTCGGTTTTGGTCACCGGCCGGGACATTATCTTTTTCTGGGTGGCGCGGATGATCTTTATGGGATTGGAGTTTATGAAGGAGGAACCCTTCAAAGATGTTTTGATTCACGGTCTGGTTTTGGACAAATACGGCAAAAAAATGAGTAAATCAAGGCCGGAAACGATTGTCGATCCCCAAGACGTAATCGATAATTATGGCGCGGATACGCTGCGGTTCACTTTAGCTACCGGCACCGCCCTTGGTCAGGACCAACGGTTCCAAATGGAAAAAGTGGAAGGCAGCCGGAATTTTACCAATAAAATTTGGAATGCGGCCCGTTTCGTCTTAATGCACGAAGAAGCGAATCAGGCGGGCGACTTAATCGACAATTTACAGGCTTCGTTGGTGCAATCCTTCATGTTGGGCGAAACCGACGCGCTGCCTCACGAATGGTTGTCTCTCCCGGAACGGTGGATATTAACCCGTTTACAAAAGGTTACCGCTGAAATCACCAGATTGCTGGAACAATATGATATTGGCGCCGCCGCTTCCTTAATCTATGAGTTTTTATGGAATGAATACTGCGATTGGTATATCGAGCTATCCAAACCCCGGCTTTATCAAAAGGAAAATGTTTTGGAGCGTCGCGTCGCTTTGGCGGTGTTAACCAGGGTCTTACGGCAGACCATGGAATTATTGCACCCCTTCATGCCGTTTCTCAGCGAGGAGATTTGGCAAGCCTTGCCTCACATTGGTGAGAGTATTATGATCGCCGAATGGCCGGCGGCCTCGGAAAAATTGCAGTTTGAAAAGGTTGAGGCCGAGATGGGCATGGTGATTGAAGTAGTCCGCGCCATTAGGAATGTCAGGTCGGAGGCTAATGTTCCGCCGGGGAAAAAGATCACGGCTATTTTCAGCTGCGCCGCCGAGAAACAGGAAATATTAGAGCGGAATCTTGAACATCTCACTAATCTGGCCGGTTTGGAAAATCCTCAATTTATTGCCGAAAATGAACCCAAACCTGAAAAAGCGGTAGGCGCGGTTGCCGGAGGAGTTACTATCTTTGTGCCGCTCGCCGGTTTGGCGGATCCGGTTAAAGAGAAAGAGCGGCTCATGAAAGAATTGAATCAGTTGGAGGCGGAGATTAACAAGTTGGAGGCGAGGATTACAAATCCGGCGTTTTCTCAAAAAGCGCCTCCGGAGGTCGTCGCCAAGGAAAAAGCCAAACTGGAAAGGTTTAAAGAAAAAGCCGCTAAAATCGAAGAACGTTTGCGTGATTTGGTCTAGAGTTAATCATCCAAATTAGGCGGTTTCATAATTCCGGTTTTCCGGATTTCCATACAATATATTGATAGCCTAAAAGAAAACCCACACTATATATTGTATGGAAATATTAATTATTGTAATTATGAAACACGCTTAAATACTAAAAAGAGCCGGTATTTTTGAAAACCCGGCTCTTTAATTTTAAGTTGGGTCGGTTTATTGCTTTTCCAGATCTAAAACCGCTTCGGCAATGTTGTTGCAATGGTCGGCGATTCGCTCCAGGTTTTTCATCACTTCCACGTAACAAACGGCGGAATTCGGGTTGCAGGTACCCTGGTTTAAGCGGTTGATATGGTTAAAGCGTAACTGTTCTTCAAGTTGGTCCATTTCTTTCTCAAGCGCCAAAACATGATGCGCGGCGGTGAAATCGGAGTTTTTGAGAGCGTCAATCGCTTGGGACACCATTTCCGAAGTAAGGTGAAAGATATTCTCCAATTCTTGATTAGCCTGGTCCGAAAACTTGAGACCTTCTTTAGTTTTATATTCGGACAGTTCGATCAGGTTAACGCAGTGGTCGCCGATCCGTTCGATATCCCCGACCACATGCATCAGATCGGTCAAGCGTAATGCTTCCGGTTCGGTTAAGGAGACTCGGGAAACAACGGTGGACATATAGTTAATGGTTTGTTCTTGTAAGTAGTCCAGGGTCTCTTCGATCTCCTCAATCTGTGATTTCTTGGAAGAGTCGGAAGTGAGGAAAGCGTTTTTAACGGTAGCCAGCATATTAGCGGCAAATTCGCCCATCCGGACCAGTTCTTTGGCGGAAAGTTCCAAAGCGACCGCCGCGTTATTGACAACTCTAGGGTTGAGAAATTTGATCCCTTTTTCAATATAAAGGTCTTCGCCGGGAACCAATTTCGTCACCAATACCGCTAAAAAGCCGATAAAAGGAGTCCAGATCAAGGTGTTCAGGGCATTAAAAGCGGTATGGGCATTGGCGATTTGGCGTTTGATAACATCGGCGGCGGTTATTCCTTGGGCGGGATTAACTTGAGGTGAAATTGAGAGGATAAACTTGATGAAGAACGGCATTGTTATTAAAAAGAAGATACAACCTAAGATTTTAATGAGGGTGTGCGCCATCGCGGCTCGTTTTGCGGCTTTATTCGCTCCGATACTGGCTATGAGAGCGGTGATGGTGGTGCCGATGTTGTCGCCCAAAAGGATTGGTATGGCTGAAGTCAAGGGTATTAGTGGTTGAATTATATTATTGATGATTACCGGCTGGGAGGCGAGGGTTTGAAGAACGCCAATCGTAGCGCTGCTGCTTTGGACGACTATGGTCATAACCGTTCCGATTAAAACTCCCATCACGGGATGTTTGCCGAGATTAATGATCCAATCGACGAAGATCGGATGGTCGGCTAAGGGTTTCAGCATATCGGACATAATATTTAAGCCGATAAATAATACTCCGAGTCCGAAGACGACCTCTCCGATGTATTGCCAATTTTTACGTTTAACAAAGAAAAAAACTAAAAAGCCGACGGCGGCGAATAAATATGCGTAATCTCCAATTTTAAAAGCGATTAGTTGAGCGGTGATCGTGGTCCCGATAGTGGCGCCGAGAATTACTCCGATTGATTGTTTTAAGGTCATTAACCGGGCGTTGACGAATCCCACCACCATTACCGTGGTGGCGCTGCTGCTTTGGATGATGGCGGTCACTAACGTTCCGACCGCGATTCCACTGAGGGGGTTTTTGGTAATGGTTTCGAGAATGATGCGTAATCTTTCGCCGGCGGCCTTTTTGAGACCTTCGCTCATCAGGTTCATTCCATAAATAAAGAGGGATAGACCCCCGGCTACGCCAAATATGATATCTTTCATCATCTCACTCCAATCGCGATTGCTAACCAAGTTTTTTATTTCTCTTTCTGGGTTAAAAAACCTGCCTTCGGATTAAGATTATGGTTAAAAAATGATTAAAATATGAATCTAAAGGGTGCGAATGAAAGCATGCTTGAAAAAAAACGACCTAAAATGTAGTATAATAAAAATAATAAAAAGATGGAGCGAACGATGAACGTTAATCGTGTTTTTTTAGTAGTCTTGGATGGAGTCGGCGTCGGCGAACTCCCAGATGCGGTTTTATACGGCGATCAAGGCAGCAACACCTTGGGTAACCTTTCGCGCGCCGTGGGAGGTTTAAACCTTCCCCACCTGGAGCGGGCGGGGTTGGGTAAACTTACTCCAATTCAAGGAATGGACCCGGATGTGCCGGGCGGCATATTCGGGAAAATGGCCGAAGCCTCTCCTGGCAAGGACACCACTACCGGGCATTGGGAGATGGCGGGGTTGATTTTAGCCAAACCATTTCCGGTTTATCCTCATGGTTTTCCGGATGAAATAATTTCGGAATTTATAACCCAAACCGGAAGGGGAGTTTTGGGCAACAAACCGGCATCCGGCACGGTAATTATTGAAGAATTCGGGGCGGAGCATCTGAAAACCGGTTCTTTGATCGTCTATACTTCCGCCGACAGCGTCTTCCAAATCGCGGCCCATGAGGAGGTTGTGCCCCTGGCCGAACTGTACCGCTACTGTGAAATCGCGCGCCGGATTTTACAGGGAGAGCATGGAGTGGGACGGGTGATCGCCAGACCGTTCCTGGGAAAACCGGGCGGATTTTACCGGACTGCGGGCCGTAAGGATTTTTCTTTAAAACCGGTGGGACCCACCGTGCTCGATCGGATGAAGGAAGCGGGTTTAACCGTCTATGGGGTTGGGAAAATCGAAGATATCTTTGCGTGGCAAGGTTTGACCGATTCCAATCATACTCATAACAATGAAGAGGCCTTATCCTTTATTAGCGAATTGATCGCCGGAGATTTTAAAGGCTTAGTCTTCGCCAATCTCGTCGATTTCGATATGCTCTACGGACACCGTAACGATATCGCCGGGTTTTACCGCGGCTTACAAGAAGTTGACCGGTGGCTGGGCGAGAATCTGCCCCGGCTTCATCAGGGCGATGTACTGATAATCACCGCCGATCATGGAGTGGATCCTACCACCGCCGGCACCGATCATTCGCGGGAATACACGCCTTTATTGATCTTGGGACCGGGATTGCCCACGGGAGTCGATCTCGGGATTAGGAACACCTTCGCCGATATTGCCGCTTCGCTTTGTGATTGGTTTAATCTCGAACCTTGGCCGGTGGGAAAAGCGATTCAGTTATCAGTGAGCAGTAATCAGTAAATTGTAAAGGGTTTGCAGAATGATTTTCTCGGTCTTTAACCGGGATTAACCGGTTAATCCCGGTTAATTCGGTTCCTTTTTTGGGGGCCGGATTTTGCGCCGGCCGCGGGGCTTTCTAATTATTATTGTTTTTAATGAAAGGAAGATTTCGGATGCGGGTTTATGATTTAATTTGGAAAAAACGCGAAGGCGGAGAACTTACGGCAGCCGAAATAGCTTTTTTAATCTCCGGTTTTGTTAACGGGGAGATACCCGATTATCAAATGAGCGCCTGGTGTATGGCGGTCTTTTTTCGGGGAATGACTTTTGAGGAATGCGCCGCTTTAACCCTGGCGATGGCCGATTCCGGCGAGAAGATTGATTTAACTGAAATACCGGGTATTAAAGTTGATAAACACAGCACCGGCGGGGTCGGCGACAAAACTTCCCTGGTGTTGCTGCCTTTAGTCGCGGCGGCCGGAGTACCGGTGGCCAAAATGTCCGGCCGCGGTCTGGGACATACCGGGGGCACCATTGATAAGTTGGAGTCGATCCCCGGATTCCGGACCGAATTGGATCGTGATCAGTTTTTAAAACAGGTCTCCCGAATCGGGATTGCCTTAATGGGGCAGACCAAAACGTTGGTTCCTGCCGATAAAAAGCTTTATGCTTTGCGGGATTTAACCGCAACGGTTGAAAGCATACCGTTAATCGCCGCCAGCATCGTTTCTAAAAAACTGGCCGCCGGCGCCGATGCCGTGGTTTTGGACGTTAAATACGGCGACGGCGCTCTGATGAGGGATTACGGAGACGCTTTAAAGTTGGCCCGGACCATGGTGGAAATCGGAAACCGGACCGGTCGGCGCTTTAAGGCTATATTGAGCAATATGGATCAACCTTTGGGGATGGCTATCGGCAACAGTCTCGAGGTTGCCGAAGCGATCGCCACTTTAAAAGGAGAAGGGCCTTCGGATTTAACCGAACTTTGTATGACCCTCGGCGGTCTGATGGTATTTTTGGCCGGAATTTGTGAAACGCCGGAAGCGGGTAAAGGGATCATTTGGAAAATACTGACTTCGGGCGCGGGTTTGGCGAAATTTAAGGAACTTATCGAAGCTCAAGGCGGCAACCCCGGAGTATTGGAGGACCCGGGAATGCTGCCGACGGCGCCGGTGGTGGAAAGAATCGCCGCTCCCCGCAGCGGATGGATCGAGCGGTTGGAATGTCGCGCCTTGGGTTTGGCGGCGATGGAGTTGGGCGCGGGACGCACCCTGCTCGATGACGTCATCCGGCCGGAAGTAGGATTAAAGATCCATGCCAAAGTCGGAGCCTATGTGGAAAAAGGCGCTATTTTAGTTGAAATTCACGCCCGAAGTGCGGATGACGCCGGGAAGGTTATTCCGAGAGTGTTAAATTGTTTCCGGTTTTCCGAGGAACCGGTAAAAGAGCCGATCTTAATTAATGAAAGCCTCTAATCCGTTTTAACTGGTTGTTTTAACCATCAGGCCAATAATAGTACCGATAACCGGATAATCCCGTTTAATATCGTTTTTTGTAATTATAAATCTATTTAACTTGAAAAATAACACTTGTTTCATCATATGGAATGAGTTATATTTAATAATTGTGAGCGCTTATCAGCGATCACGATAATTCCGGAGCCGTCCGCTATTCATCCGCTATTTCTTTGATTTGACGGCCGGTTTTTTGAAGAAATCGTTATTAATAGACGACTAGCGAGGTGACGAAATGCGCGTTAAAACCTTTAAGGGAGGAGTGCATTTAAATTATTTTAAAGAAGCTACCGCTTCTAAAAGCATTGAAGTCATGCCCGATCCCGAGCAGGTCATTCTTCCCGTTTCGCAACATTTAGGCGCTCCGGCGGAAGTAATTGTCGCAGTCGGAGACGAAGTTAAGGCCGGACAAGTAATCGCCCAAGCCAAGGGGTTTGTATCGGTTCCGGTTCATGCCAGTATTTCCGGTAAAGTTACCGCCATCAATCAAATGCCCCATCCCGGCGGCAAGAAAGTCACGGCGATTGTAATTGAAAACGATAACAGCGGCGCCGATGTTTTTGGGGCCAAGTCCGGTTTGGCGGAATTGACCGGTCAACAAATTCGGGAATTAATGCAAGCGATTGGTTTGGTAGGCATGGGCGGGGCCGGGTTCCCCACGCATGTCAAGTATCAGCCCATGGAAGGCAAACGAGTGGAAGCGGTGATCTTGAATGGGGCCGAATGTGAACCGTATTTGACTTGCGACCACCGTTTAATGGTTGAAGTTCCTCAAAAGGTTATTCTAGGGCTCCAAGCGATGATGAAAGCCGCCGGGGCTGAAAAGGCTTATATCGGTATCGAGGTCAACAAGCCCGACGCCATTGAGACTTTGACCCGGGAAGCGGCCTCCGACCCTCGGATTGAGGTAGTGCCGTTAGAGGTGAAATACCCGCAGGGCGAAGAGAAAATGCTGATTAACGCGATTACCGGCCGGGTGGTTCCTTCCGGCGGTTTGCCTCTTGATGTGGGAGTGGTCGTGAACAACATCGCGACTGCCGTCGCTTTGGCTGAAGGGATTCAAGAGGGTATGCCGTTGATTAGCCGGGTGGTTACAGTTACGGGAGCGGTGAAGAATCCTCGGAATGTAAGGGTCAAATTAGGGACCTCGGTTGATAAATTGATCGATTTTTGCGGGGGGTTCACCGGGACGCCCGGCAGAATTATTTTAGGCGGGCCGATGACCGGTCCGGCCCAGTATCGATTGGATATTCCGGTCATCAAAACGACCTCCGGCGTTTTAGTGCAAGACCGGGGCGAAGTCAAACTTTTGGAGGACTCTCCTTGCGTTCGCTGCGCCCGTTGCGTCGATGTCTGTCCGTATAATTTAATGCCTTGTTTCTTGGCAAACGCGATCGAAGCCGGCGATTTGGCGTTGGCTGAAAAATACGGAATCATGGATTGCCGGGAATGCGGTTCCTGCACCTTTGTCTGCCCGGCGCGCCGGCCGATTGTCCAAGATATTAAAGCCGCTAAAGCTAAGATAACGGCCGCCAAGAACAAGCAAAAGAAATAGCCATTTATCGATTAGCAAAAATCTTGTTGGACAATGAGCCAACAGGTCGCGAAAATGGTAACATCATTTCCAAGATCTTATCTTAAGGATTACTGATAACTGTTCACTGTTCATTGTTGACTGAAAATAGGGAGGCGATTTGATGCTTGAGACGCAAGTAGTGGTGTCGCCGACGCCGCATATCAAGGATGCATTATCCACTGAAAAAGCGATGAAGTTGGTATTTTTGGCGTTGCTGCCGGCGACCCTGTTCAGTTTTTGGAATTTTGGATTTAAAGCTTTAAGTCTGGTCCTGGTTTCAATCGCGGCCTGTATTTTGACCGAATATCTAATTCAAAAGGCCCTGAAAAAACAGGTGACCATTAAAGACGGGAGCGCCGCCTTAACCGGCTTGTTGTTGGCGTTGACCGTAACCCCGGAACTCCCGGTTTGGATGATCATCATCGGCGCGGTAGTAGCGATTGGGCTCGGCAAGCATATCTTCGGCGGGTTAGGGCATAACCCTTTTAATCCGGCGTTGATCGGACGGGCTTTTTTGATGGCTTCCTGGCCGGTGGCGATGACCACTTGGTCTTGGCCGGGTCAGACGGTAAATTGGGCCGGCGATAAAGCGGACGCCATAGCCGGGGCCACGGTTTTGAACCTCGCTAAAATGGGAACGCTTCAGAGTTTACAATTAAAAGTTCCTTATTGGAATTTATTATGGGGAAATATATCAGGTTCGTTAGGCGAGACTTCGGCCCTTTTATTGCTTTTAGGCGGATTATTCCTAATCGTTAAAGGAATTGTCGATTGGCGGATTCCCGGCGCTTATTTGGGCACGGTAATCGTGTTATCTTTCGTATTTCAAAAAGATCCGGTGTTTCAGCTGCTAGCCGGCGGTTTATTTTTGGGCGCCTTCTTTATGGCCACCGATTGGGTTACTTCGCCGGTGACCAAGAAAGGGCGAATTTATTTTGGAATCGGTTGTGGGGTTTTAACTATGTTAATCCGGTTGTTCGGCGGTTATCCGGAAGGGGTTTGTTATTCGATATTAATAATGAACGCTTTTACTCCTTTATTGGATCGATTAACTCTGCCGCAACGTTTTGGGGAGGTGAAAACCGGTGCGTGATTCCTTGCGTTTAATCATTATTCTGGGGGTAATTAGCGCGGTTGCCGGCGGGGCCTTGGCATTAGTCAATTCTTTTACCGAACCGCTGATCGCAGCCTACCAAGCCAAAGCGGAAGCCAATGCTTACCAGCAGGCTTTACCGCAAGCCGACAGCTTTACCTCCCTGCCGGAGTTAGTGGCTGAGGTTAAAAACAATCCCGCTACCTCCGATATCGAAGACATCAAAGCCGGTTTTAAAAACGGAGTTCAAGTGGGTTGGGTTCTCAAAGTGTCAACAACCGGTTTTAGCAGTGATATCGTGATGCTGGTTGGAATCGACAAAGACGGTAAGTTAGGAGAAGCGGTGATATTAGATCAAAAAGAAACCCCGGGGTTGGGGACTAAAATCACCGAGGCCGAATTTATCCGGCAACCGGCCATTAAAAACGCAGTCCCCGGTGAAGATTTGCGCCTGAATAAGGATAATGGAAAAGTTCAGGCAGTCTCCGGAGCCACGATCTCGTCAAGAGCGGTGGTGCGGGGGATCAATCAAGTATTTAGTTTTTACAAGAATCAAACCTCGAATTAAAATACGGAGGTGAACCGATGAACTTCCTCAAAATATTAAAAAACGGTCTATTTAGTGAAAATCCCACCTTTCGTCTGGTCTTAGGCATGTGCCCTACCCTGGCGGTAAGCGTGGCCGTTGTTAACGGGATCGGAATGGGTTTGGCAGCTACGGCGGTGCTGGTGGGTTCGAACCTTTTAGTTTCGTTGCTTCGAAACGTGATTCCTTCGGAAGTAAGGATTCCTTGTTTTATTGTAATTATCGCTTCGTTTGTAACCATTGTCGACAAATTAATGGCCGCTTATACGCCGGGATTGCATTCGGTTTTAGGGATTTTCATTCCTTTAATAGTGGTTAACTGTATCATTTTGGCTCGGGCGGAAGCCTTCGCTTCTAAGCAAAACGCCTGGCGTTCCTTGGCGGACGGCGTTGGCATGGGCTTGGGATTTGCGTTGGCCTTGTCGGGATTAAGCGCGATCCGTGAAATATTGGGAACCGGAACTTTACTGGTGGCCAAAGATTTCGGCTTTGAAGGTTTCAAATTGTTTCCTAAGGAAAATGCGGCTTTAATCATGATTTTGCCCCCGGGAGCATTTATTACCCTGGGTTTAATGCTTGGATTTTTTAATTGGTTAAGCCGCCGGAAGGAGGCCAACCAATGATCGATGTTTTAGTAATTATCTTCGGCGCTATTTTAGTCAATAACTTTGTTTTAGTTCGTTTTTTAGGTATTTGTCCTTTTTTGGGGGTCTCTCGTCAAGTTGAGACTTCGATCGGAATGGGGATGGCGGTTACCTTCGTCATGGGCTTGGCTTCAGGGATCACTTATGGGATCCAGAAATTATTATCATATTATCAGGTTGAGGTATTGCAAACCCTCACCTACATCTTGGTAATTGCCGTATTGGTCCAGTTCGTGGAGATGGTTATTAGAAAAACCAGTCCCGGTCTTTATCAGGCGTTGGGCATTTATTTGCCGTTGATTACCACCAACTGCGCCGTACTGGGTGTGACTTTGATTAATTTTAACAGTAATTATAATTTTTTAATATCGATACTTCACGGAATCGGAGCCGCCCTTGGATTCACCCTTGTATTAATAGCGTTTGCGGGTATCCGGGAACGGTTGGCTGCGGCGCCGATTCCCAAGTCGTTACAAGGATTTCCGATTGCCTTACTAACCGCGGGGTTGCTTTCCATCGCCTTTTTAGGATTTAGCGGTTTAAATTTAAAAGGCTTCTTTGAGTATTTTGCCAATTTTAATTTGGTAAACTATCAATCATATTTGAGTAGTTTATTTTAATTCGGAGGTGAAGTGATGTCCCCGATTATTATTGCTTTAGCTTTGTTGGGAATTATGGGGGCGGTTTTCGGCGCTATTCTCGCCTTCGCCTCTAAGAAACTGGCGGTGGATACCGATCCCAGAGTGGGAGAAATTCTCGCCGTGCTACCGGGCGCTAATTGCGGGGCTTGCGGTTATCCCGGCTGCAGCGGCTTGGCGGAAGCGATTGTCAGCGGCGCTGCTCCGGTGGGGGCCTGTCCGGTAGGGAAAGCGGCGGTAGCCGCCAAAATCGCTGCGATTATGGGCGTCGAATATGACGCTAACGTTAAGCCTAAAAAAGCGAGGGTTATTTGCCAGGGAGGCAAGGCGGAACGGGTCGATCGTTATTATTACATGGGCGTGGCCGATTGCGCCGCGGCCGGAATGTTAAACGGCGGCCCCAAAATGTGCGAATACGGCTGTCTTGGGCTGGGCAATTGTGTCCGGGCTTGTATGTTCGGCGCTTTAAAAATTAACGATAACGGCCTTCCGGAGGTTGATCCCGACCGTTGTACCGGTTGCGGCGCTTGCGTACAGGCTTGTCCGAGGGGATTAATGAAACTGATCGATGAAACCTACCGGGTGATGGTTCTTTGTAAAAACCATGACAAGGGTCCTGATGTCCGGAAAGCCTGTAAAGTAGGGTGTATCGGTTGCGGAATCTGCGCAAAGAATTGCCCGGAAAAAGCGATTACCCTGACTGATTTTCTGGCGGAGATCGATCCCGCAAAGTGCACCGCCTGTGGTATTTGCGTGGAGAAATGCCCGATGAAAACCATCAAGTTCGTGCAAGAAGGAGAAAAAATAAAGGCTAAGGTAGGTTAAATAAAGAAGAATCCTTCAAGACCGGCCCGTAAAAGGCTGGTCTTATTTGTCAAAAGAGATAGTGCCGGAATTTTCTTAAATGTGATATACTGTTAACGGTAATTGTGATAAAATTTTTAATAATTAAGATTGGGGAGGGAAATGATGAAATTCGCTAAAAATTTAATTATTATTTTTTTGTTATTTGCCATAGTCCTCGGGGCATTTGCCGCTGCTGAGGAAAACCGGAAAATTGTTGTCGCCGTTGTTGATTTTACCGATCATACCGGAAAGAACCTACAGAATATCGATCAAGTCTCCACGGAGATTTTGAGCACATTGCTACATAACACCGGCAATTTCATCGTTGTCGAAAGGGCTAAACTCCAATCGATCTTAGCTGAACAAGGTTTTACCATGTCGGGATTGGTTGATTCCACTAAGAACGCTGTTCAGGTTGGAAGATTACTAGGAGCTGATTTTTTAATAACCGGTTCAATCTTAACATACGGAGAGAAGATCGTAACCTTTAAAGGTTATGGAATCTCAACCGAAAAAATTGTGACCGAACTAAATCTTAACCTCAAAATATTGGATGTTAACACCGGGAATATTGAATACGCGTCCTTACTTTCGGCTCAAGATGAAGTATTAAATACCAATAACAACACAACTAGAAGCGATGTGAACGAAAGAGTCCTATTAAATAAGGCTCTCGAATCGGGAGTCAAGGAAATATCGGTTCAAATGGAAGCTAAAAAGAGAAGCGTTCCTGAAAAAGTGAATGTTCAGTTCTTTTCAACTCCCGCGGGCGCCGATGTTGAAATCGGTAATGTCTTTTACGGGAATACTCCGGTTACTATAAGACTAAACCCCGGCTTGCAGCAGGTTCGAATCAGCCTTGCCGGTTACGAACCCTGGGAAAAAACGATCAACGCCTATGAAGGGTTGGAGGTTAAAGCGGTTCTCGAAAAGAAACAGGAAGAAAAGAAAGTAAAAATTGAGATCAACGACGGTAGTAATTAAAAGGGATGAGCTGGGAAACAAAAGCAATGGGTTCTTTAACTTTGAATTTTTTTCAAAATTATTTAGTGAAAGATAGTTGACAACGGATTGCGGCAGGAATATAGTGAAATAAGAAGTAAAATTTAAATATCAAAAGGCAGGTGAAGACAATGGACGGAGACTCTAGCAATTGGCGACTTATTGTAAAAATTAATCGGCAACGGGTTCCATTGTCGAAAGCCGCCGTTCTAAGACGCCGCTCTCTTTTTCTCTGAAATGCCGTCGGCGCTTCTTCCAATGGAACTCGAATTAGCAATCATACCTTCAATCATACCTTGGAAGGAGTCGGTCGCATGCTTCAAGCTTATCTTACCGTAAACCATGAACTAACCGCCGTTGAAAACTTAGCCGAAAAAGGGATTTGGATTAACCTGATTAATCCCACGGAAGCTGAGTTAACGAAAGTCGCCGCTTCGGCCGGGATAAATCTCGACCTGTTACGGGCGGCCCTTGACGCAGAGGAACGTTCCCGAATTGAGGTTGAGGACTGTCAACTCCTGATCTTAATTAATGTTCCAATTTCCGAGGGAGAAAACGGCGCTCTTTTTTACGATACCATACCGCTGGGGATGATTGTCAGCGAGCATTCGTTTGTTACCGTATGTTTAAAGGAAAATCCGATCATCACCGAGTTTGAGTACGGCAAAAACCGTTCCTTGTATACCTTTAAAAAAACCCGCTTCGTTTTACAGATGCTGTTTAAAACCGCCACTTATTTTTTGCGTTACCTGCAACAGATCGATAAAAAATCAAGTGAAATTGAAAGCAAATTGCATGTTTCCATGAAGAATGAGGAATTAATCAAACTTTTAAACCTTCAAAAAAGTTTGGTTTACTTTACCACCTCGCTGCGGGCCAACGAAATCGTGATGGAAAAACTATTGCGGTTACAACTGAAGTCGCCGTTGACCAATGTCGATCCGGATACGGCATTGACCACGCAAATCTTGAAAATGTACCCCGAGGACGAGGAACTACTGGAAGACGTAATTACCGAGAACAAACAGGCGATTGAGATGTGTCAAACTTATAGCGATATTTTGACCGGCACCATGGATGCTTTTGCCTCGATCATTTCCAATAATTTAAATATTGTGATGAAATTCTTGACTTCGGTGACGATTGTGATGGCCCTTCCGACCATGGTCGCCAGTTTTTACGGGATGAATGTCGCCTTGCCGTTTCAGAATTCACCGTTCGCGTTTATGTTTACCATTATTATTTCCTTGGTATTGGCGCTAATCGGCGTGGTGTTGCTGCGGAGGAAGAATATGTTTTGAACGCAGATGACGCGGATATCGCAGATGACGCAGATATCGCAGATGACGCAGAGAACGCAGATTACGCAGATGATGCGGATATCGCAGATGACGCAGAGAACGCAGATGACGCAGATGACGCGGATATCGCCGATGACGCTGATGTTGTTGGCCATAGTGCTTAACAGTCGGATCATGATCGGATTCGGCTGTTTTGTTTTGCTCCGTTTTCCGGAGAGACATTTTTTTGATTGGCTTTGGTTGGTGAAGCGGGGGCGTGAAAGCCGCCTCACCCTCAAATCATGGGTGGCTATAGATTTAACACGTGTCCCCTCTCCCCGAAGGAAAGTTTATTCCGACTGTTGTGAGAGGGGACAATTGTTGATAATGCTTTTCGAACATCTCGTACTCGTGCTCGTGCTCGTGCTCAGCGAAGCGGTACTCGTAATCGTCTTTTCTGAACATAATTTCGAGAGAGCTTAAAGGAAATGGATAGGGGTTAACGAATACTATATTGAGGCTTCAATCGGTGTTAAAAGTCCGGCGCCGAAAGATAAAGCGCCGAATATATTAAAAAAAGCCCGCCGGCTTTTTTAGTAATTAGTTCAAAAATGGTCGGGGTGAGAGGATTTGAACCTCCGGCCTTTCGGTCCCGAACCGAACGCTCTACCAAGCTGAGCCACACCCCGAAAAACTGCATTTATTAGTATAACAGAGAGTCCGGTGTTTGTCAAAGGAATCTTTACGAAATATTTCGCGTTTAGGTCCCGCAACGCGTCGAAATGCCAGATCACGCAAGCGAGCTTTGAACCGGCGTTGGCAGCGGTTTGGCTTTTAAAGGCAACGGTTTACTAACTACGAAAATTTGGGGGTTATGAGATGAACGTCACTTTTTGCGGAGCGGCGGGTTGTGTTACCGGATCTTGTTTTTTGTTTGAAACGGAGAGGTCTCGTTTTATAGTCGATTGCGGTATGTTCCAGGGGAATAAAGAGATCCGGAATCTAAACGAACGCGATTTTCTTTTTAATCCGGCGGATTTGGATTTTGCGTTGTTGACCCACGCCCATATCGATCATTCGGGGTTGATTCCGAAGCTGGTTAAAAACGGTTTTTCCAATAAAATATACGCCACTAAGGCTACGGTCGAATTGTGCGGTATTATGTTGCCGGATTCCGGTCATATCCAAGAGATGGAGGTTGAATGGCGCAACCGGAAGCGGGCCCGTAAAGGACAGCCTCCGGTGGAACCATTGTATACCTCGATTGAAGCGATTAATAGTCTTAATAATTTTCAAGCCGTCGAATACGAAGAAGAAATCGAGCCCGCGCCCGGAGTCAGGGTCCGGTTTTTAGACGCCGGTCATATCCTGGGTTCTTCAATCATCGAGATTTATGTTAATGAAGCCGGAACTACCACCAAAATCGTTTGTTCCGGCGACTTGGGTCAAAAAAATCAACCGATTATCAATGACCCGACTTATGTGCAAAACGCCGATTATCTGCTTTTGGAATCGACCTATGGAAATCGGTCTCATGAGGATTCAGGCGAAAAAGTCCGGTTGTTAAAGAAAATAATCGTTGAAAGTATTGAAAGCGGAGGGAATCTAATAATTCCCGCCTTTACGGTGGGCCGGACCCAAGACTTGCTCTACCATATCCGGAACTTATTGCTTAAAGGCGAGATACCCCGGGTCCCAATTTATATCGATAGTCCGATGGCGGTATCGGTCACTGAAATCTACCGTGACAATCCGGGATATTACGACGAACCGACGCTGCAAATGTTGGCCAACAACGAAAGTCCTTTTGAATTTAGCAATCTTCATTTTACGCGCAGCGTCGATGAGTCGCGGCGGTTAAACGCGATCGCCAAGGGAGCGGTGATCATCTCCGCCAGCGGAATGTGCGAGGCCGGCCGGATTTTGCATCATTTAAAACATAATTTGTGGCGTCCCGAATCCCACATTTTATTCGTGGGTTATCAAGCGGAAGGAACTTTGGGCCGGAGACTCCTGGAAGGCGCTAAAGTAGTTAAAATCATGGGGGAAGAGATCGGCGTCAGGGCTCAAATCCATTCAATCGGCGGATTTTCGGCCCATGCCGATCAAGCCGGTTTATTGGATTGGCTGGCTGCTTTTGAGAAAAAGCCCCGCGGGGTGTTTATAGTTCATGGCGAAAACAACGCTCAGCGGGAACTGGAGGCTTTGATACGCCGAAAAATCGGTCTTGAAATCACGATCCCGGCTTGGGGCGAAAAGTATGAGTTGAACGCCGAGGCTCATCGCCAGGAGGCGCCGCGTCCCGCTCTGGTCAACTTCAAACTGGACCGGGCCGTAACCGACTTGGAACATTCGGTTTTGAATTTGCGCCGGCAAATTGAAGAGAATTCCTTGGACAAAACCGAAGCGCAATTGGCGGATATTCGTAGATTGCTTGCCGAAGTGGAAGTCATGCTTAAAAAATAATCGGCCGCTCATAGTTTTAACCGCTAATACACGCGAATTAACGCTGATTAATTTTTTTGTATCATAAGGTTTTTATTCGCGTTTATCAGTGTTCATTTGCGGTTTCGGCGCATTACAAATTAATCATAAATTATATTTTTGTCTTGGAAAACTTCACCGAGAGCCTTGTCAAAATCATATGATGTTTTTAGATGAGTCGAAAATTTAATTCCCGGGGAGGGCTGTCTCGGGATGGAATTAAAATTCGGGAGACATTATTTTGCCGACCTCTATTTATGCCAGAATCAACTTTGGGAAAACACCTCGCGGTTAACGGCGGAAATCTCCAAAGCCCTGCCGGTAAATAATCTTAGTTTAAAAGTACGGACTTACGAACAACCGGTTATTTTGATTAGCGCCGACTTTGAGGCGGTTTTCATTCTAATGCAAATGTTTCCGGCGCAAAAATTTTTGGCTTTGGATTTCTTTTCATGGGATCCTGATTTCGATCCGGTCCATTACAGCGAAAGTTTAATCGAGATATTCGCGCCGCAAGTAGTGGCCGCCGAAACCAGACTCCGGGCCGAACATTTGAATTAACCGCCCGGGAGCCTGTGATTTGGTTTCCTTTCCGAATAATCAATACTGTTGCGGGTAATCTAATTGCGAGCGATTGGGGATAGTGATTCGGAACGCGGCGATTATTGATAACCTCAGTTTTCAATTACGATTAGGTTGACTTAATTAGAGTGATAAACTTAGATGGGCGAAAAGGGGGCGCCGGATGAGAGTCGATGCTTATGAGCGGATTATTAAGGTTTGTCGGGAACAAGCCATCGCCAGAAAAATCTATTTAATAGCGCGGTTGCAAAGCAGAAAAGATTTAGCGGTCATTATCAATAACGGCCGGACCGAAGAGATTAGCACCGGGATCCTGGAAGGAATAGGCGTTCAGGTCATAAATGAAAAAGGGTTTATGGGATTTGCGGCCGCCGACAAGTTGAGCGTGGCAATAACCGAGGAATTGATTGAAAAAGCCGCCTTTCTGGCTGAATGCGCGGAAAAGTATCGGGGCGAATCCAATCAAGAGATTTATAAGGTTCCGCCTCTCAACAAACGGATCGAAGTCAAACCGGATTATCCGTATGATGGTCTGTCGTTAACCGAGATTGAAGAGCGCTTACAGTCGTTCAATCGGGAATTAACCGCCGATCCCCGGCTTTCAGCGCGCACCGTTTTTCGACTGACCGACGAAGAATGGCGGATTGCTCGATCCGACGGCACCGATGTTATTTTTAACACGCCGCGTTCTTTCGTTTTTCATGTGGTTACCGCCAAATCGGGTTCGAGGACGGCCACCACTTACGCCAATCTCCCCGGCGCCGATCTTGGGGTGCTGATTGACCCGGAGAATCAAAACCGGTTAAAAAAGCGGGCGCGTAAAGCAGCCGACCTTGGTTTGGAGCTTTTAAACGCCGCCGATCTTCCGGCCGGTCATTATAAATTGGTAATTGATAATGCTTTGGCCAAAGGTTTGGCTCACGAAGCTTTTGGACATGCCGCGGAAACCGACGCCTTGGAAAGCTCGATTTTGGGAGAGAAGGGCCGCCTGAAAATCGGGATGAAGGTGGCCGGTCCCAAATTGTCAATCATTGACGGTCCGGTTAAAGGCGATTATGCCTATCAACCCGTCAGCGCGCTGGGTATTGAACGTCAAACCGTAAAAATCGTGGACCACGGCATCTTGAAAGCGGGGTTGGCCGATATTTTTTCCGCGGCCAAAGCCGGGACGCCATATACCGGCGCCGAGCGGGTCGAAAATTTTTATCAAATCCCGATCGCCCGGATGTCGAATATTCGCATTGAAGTCGAGGACCCGATCCCTTTGGAGTTGCCGCCGGAGGAGATTAAACCGGTTGATTTATACCGGATCTTGGTATCCAACGGATTAATTAAGCCGGAGGAAAAGGTGTTATATTTGACCGGTTTCCAAGGCGGTCAGGTCAATCCCGCCCACGGCGATTTCGTCTTTCACTGCAGCGGCATTTATCAGCTGGGAGAAAGACCGGTGCTCTTTAAGCCCGCGATCTTCAGCGGCAAAGTGCTTTCGGCGCTCCAATCGGTAGTGGCCGCATTGGGTCCCTTGCAAATCGACGCTATGGGAACCTGCGGTAAAATGGGCCAAGCCGTTCCCAGTTGCGGCGGTTCGCATTCATTTTTATTAATCGACGTCAACCCGGAGATTATGATTGGGGGTAAGTGAATTGGAGTTAGCGCTCAAATTATCCGAGTTGCTGTTTAGTTACGCCAAACAAGACTCCGATCTAAAAGACTGGCGTTTTGTGATCCACCAATCCCGCGGTTTGGAAGTCGGCTTAAAAGACAATCAAATCGGAGGGCCATATTCGGCGCCCGCCTACAAAAGAAGCATCTCGGGGGAGCTATATCTAATCTGGAAGAATCATCGTTTTACATCATCCAAACTCGATTTAAAAACGATTGAAACCTTTTGGGAGCATATCGGCGCCTGGAAAGCGACTTCTTATTATGATCCCGACGGGGCCGGACTATATAATCCCGAGAAAATTCCCGAAGTATTAGTCGAGGACGCCAAGGTAAAATTGATAATCGGCGCGGAAATCGGAGAGCCGTTCGAACTGCTGGATCAAGGTCGAAAGCGGTTGCTGGATTTCGGAATGCGAAAAGTCGACGGCAAGGTCGTCTGTTATGAAGATTTGAGAACCGTGGTCAATTCTCAAGGTTTGTTGGAGTGTTACACCCAAACTCCGGTTGAGTTTTATTTTCAGGTAAACGATAGCTACGGCCGTTCTTATCATGAGAAAAAATGGCCTGATCAGAGCGAGTTTAACCGAATTATCGAGGACATCGGTCGTATCGGACAACTTCTGGAGAATCCGGCGCCCAAGCTAAAGTCCGGCCCGATTAAACTCTTGTTTTACCCCGATGTTTTTGAGGCGTTTTTACGACATTTTTTAATCAATAATTTGTACGGCAACCTGGTGGTAAACCGTCAAAGCCGCTTTACCGAGGCGGATTTCTTAAACCGGGCGTTGGTTTTACGGGAAGATTTACAATTGCGAATCAACACTTTATTGCCGTTGCGTTCTTTTTCATATCGGTGTTCCAACGAAGGCGTGCCCGGAGGAGAAGTCGACTTAATCAACGCCGGCCGGTTACAGACCCCGATTTTAAACGTAAAATACGGCCGCAAAATCGGAATGCCTCCCACTCCGCTTCCGGCGGGAGGAAGGGGGTTCTTTTTACGGAGCAACATGGCGATGCCTGCTTGGGATGACCTTATTCGGACGATTGATCGCGGTTTGCTCGTTTTGTCGGTATTAGGGCTTCATACTCAGGATTCCAGTTCGGGCAGTTTTTCGCTCACCGCGGATCAGAGTCTTTTGGTTGAAAACGGTCGCATCATCGGCAAAACGAAAGCCGTAATCAACGGCGATTTTTTGAATTCCTTAACCCAAGACGAGAGTCAACTGGGTTTAATCGAATGCGAAGATAATCCCGGATATTTAATGGCGGCCACCGCCAGCGTCTAGGTTTTAGAGCAGTGTGAAGCGAATGGAAGTTGCCGGAAGAGTATCGGTTGGGCAATTGATTCCTTTAATACCGGTTAGCCTTTGTGTCTTCAGGCAGCCGGTTTTTTACAAAATTGTTATTTGTTAGATACTCATTCGTCAGATAATCTTATTCGGCAGGCAATGTTCGCCTGAAAATGTTTTTTCAGGGAACGCGCTATTTACTTTGAAAGTCCTTAGTCCGGCGGTAACCCGAATTTATTAGTTCGACGGTCAACGACGACAGGATCTTGACAACAATATCCTTTCTCATATATTCTGTTAGGGTAGGAATCTCTCGTAGTTGTAGTTACCTTCAACCATGATGATATCCTGCCGATATATTTTTATTCTGTTAGGGTAAGCAAAAAAGTGGTGAACAATTAATGTGGATGGTAGTTTATATCGCCCCTAACCGCAAAGTGGCCAATATTCTAAAAGAGCTATTGGAAACCGAGGGGATCTTGGTTAAATTAAAAGAATCGAAATATTCCAGTAAAGAAGAGAAAAATATTGAAGTGATGGTTTCGGAGATGGAAATCGAGGAAGCCAACGAAGTGATTAATAATGCCTTACGGAGATAAGCAAGCAGGAATCCGATTTTTTTTCGCGAATATTGCTTTTTTTAATTGATAATTATTTCGATCATGATGCAACTTTCTGATCAATACGCCTCAATGTTTTTCAATGTCGAGATGGGGCTGGACGGGAGTGGAGTTTTTGTTAAAGGATTTATTTAAGACAAAACCCAAATATATTACGGTTAAACCGGAACGGGAGTTGCAAGCGGGCGTCGATTCGGCGGTTGAAAAGAAAGAAATTCCCGACGGTTTATGGGTGAAGTGTACTCGTTGCGCTCAAATAACATATCATAAAGACCTCGATAAGAATTTCAAAGTCTGTCCGAAATGTAGTTTTCATTTTCGGATTAGCGCCAAGGAGAGGTTGAAATTATTAGTCGACGACGGCGGTTTTGAAGAAACCGAAACCGACTTAAAAACAGTGAACTTTTTAAATTTCCCCGAATATGACAGTAAATTGAAAAAATCTCAAAAAGCCACCAATTTAACGGAAGCCGCCATTACCGGAAAAGCGATCATGAACGGTATCCCCGTAGTCTTGGCTATTATTGATTTTAATTTTGTCGGCGGTTCAATGGGTTCGGTGGTGGGGGAGAAGATTACCCGCGCCATCGAGTTGGCAATCGCCGCCAAGCTGCCTTTTATAGCCGTATCCGGCGGCGGCGGCGGCGCCAGAATGCATGAGGGGATTATTTCTTTGATGCAAATGGCCAAAACCAGCCAGGCATTGAATAAGCTCTCGGAAGCCGGATGTTTATATATTTCGGTGCTTACCGATCCGACCATGGGCGGAATTTTTGCCAGTTTTGCATCCCTGGGCGATATAGTCATCGCCGAACCCGACGCTTTAATCGGTTTTGCCGGTCCGCGCGTCATTCAGCAAACGATTCGCCAGACATTACCGCCGGGTTTTCAAACCTCCCAATTTTTACTGGAACATGGAATCATCGATTTAATTGTTGATCGTAAAGATTTGAAGACTACCCTCACTCAGCTCGTCAAATTTCATACTACGGAGGTAAAGTAATGGGTAGCAATTTGGGGCCGATTTTTGAATTTGAAAAGCCTATTATTGAATTGGAAAAACAGATCGAAGAAATCCGCCATTTTTCCCAGGAAAAAAAGATTGATCTGACCGAACAAATCACGACGATGGAACGGAAGGCGGCGGAGCTGCGGGCGGAAATATACAACAATCTTACTTCCTGGCAGCGAATCCAAATCGTGCGACACCCGAAACGCCCAACTTTTTTGGATTATGTAGGGATGATTTTTACCGATTTTATCGAATTACACGGCGACCGCCTTTACCGGGACGATCCGGCGATGGTCGGCGGAATCGCTTATTTGGAAAATATTCCGGTTACGGTTATCGGGCAGCAAAAAGGAAGAGACACTAAAGAAAATATTTATCGTAATTTCGGAATGCCCCATCCCGAGGGTTACCGGAAGGCCTTGCGACTGATGAAACAGGCTGAAAAATTTAACCGGCCGGTAATTTGTTTAGTGGATGTAGTAGGCGCATATCCCGGCATTGAAGCCGAAGAAAGGGGCCAAGGCGAAGCCGTTGCCCGTAGTATTCGGGATATGGCTAATTTAACCGTGCCCGTAATAGCGGTGATTACCGGCGAAGGAGGCAGCGGCGGCGCATTGGCGGTAGGTGTCGGCAACCGGGTATTGATTATGGAAAATGCCTATTATTCCGTAATTTCACCGGAAGGGTGCGCTTCGATTTTGTGGAAAGACGCTTCCAAAGCCGCAGAAGCCGCCGAAGCGCTTCAGATTACCGCCGATCATTTATTAAAAATGGGCGTAGTGGATGAGATTATCCCGGAACCGTTGGGAGGCGCTCATAAAAATCCCCAGGCCGCCGCTGAAAACTTGAAAAACGCTTTAATTAATAATCTTCAGCCTCTCTTGAAGCTATCGGGCGAGGCTTTGTTGGAAGAACGTTATCGGCGGTTCCGCGGGTACGGTTATTATTTGGAATAATAATCAGATAAGCTATACCGGGAGGAGTATTTATGAAAATCGGTATTTTGACCAGCGGCGGAGACGCTCCTGGAATGAATGCCGCGATTAGGGCGGTTGTTCGTAAAGCCCTTTATCATGATTGCCAAGTATATGGAATTAAAAAAGGTTTTGAAGGAATCATCAGCGGCGAGATTATTCCGATGAATTCCCGATCGGTCGGTGATATTTTACAGCGAGGCGGCACTATTCTCCAATCCGCCCGTTCCGATGAATTCATGACGTCCGAAGGACGGCGGAAGGCCAAGCAGGCGCTGTCGGATTTGGGTATCAACGGGCTGGTCGTGATTGGCGGCGGCGGTTCTTTGCAAGGAGCGCAAGTCATCGCTAATATGGGATTTCAAACAGTCGGCATCCCGGCCACGATTGATAACGATATCGGCTGCACCGATTATTCAATCGGGTTTGATACCGCGGTGAATACCGTGCTCGAAGCGATGAACAAGATCCGGGATACCGCCTTTTCTCATAATCGGGTTTATGTAGTGGAAGTTATGGGCAAGAATTCCGGTTTTATCGCAGTAGCCGCCGGTTTGACCGGCGGAGCCGAGGCGATCCTGATCCCTGAAATTTCCTTTGATTTGGACGAGATCTGTCGTCAACTTCATAAACACGCTCAACTGGGTAAAGCTCATAGTATTATTTTAGTCGCCGAGGGTTTGTATGGCGATCCTAAGGAGATTGAAGAATCAAGCGGTTTTAAAGTTGGCAATTATATTCGCAATCAAACCGGTTGTGATACCCGGATTACCGTGTTGGGACATATCCAACGGGGCGGGACGCCGACCTTTTTCGATCGCAAATTAGGCGCCTTAATGGGGGCCGAGGCCGTCGAACTTTTGATAAACGGCGCTACCGAAAAAATGGTCGGCTTTGTCGGCAACCGGATCCAGGTTTGCGATATTAAGACGGCGATCAAAACCAAAAAAACCATCGATTACGGCGAACTTGAACTGTCTCACATCATGGCCGGGCTTTAAAAAGCTTGATACCGGGTTGAAATTGGAAATTATTCGGTTCATCGCTTTACTTTTGATAAGTTCTTTAGTTGCGGCCCGCTGCGCAATCTTTATCCCGCCTAGGAGTTACTAGTATTTACGGACGCAAACAACCTCAAGTAATATTTGCGGTTGCTACTAGGAGGCTGTCTTGAAAAAAACCAAGATAATCTGTACCCTTGGTCCGGCGAGTTCCAACCCGGCGGTTCTGGAAAAGATGATTGACGCCGGGATGGATATCGCGAGGCTTAATTTTTCGCACGGAGTCCACGAGGAGCACGCATACCGTATTAAACTTATCCGCCAGGTCGCTGCCAAACTTGGAAAATCCGTCGGTATTCTTGCCGATCTGCAAGGGCCGAAAATTCGAATCGGCAAGTTGCCGGTGGAGCCGCTGTATCTCAATGACGGAGAACTGATCTTTCTAACGATCGATCAGGCGCGCGAAAGGACTCCCGGTTATATTTTTGTTGATTATCCTTCATTGCTTAATGATGTGGTTCCGGGCGGCAAAATATTCTTGGCGGATGGAATGATCCAACTTAAAATCTTGGAGATCGGGGAGACCGATTTGCAATGCGAAGTGGTCCGTGGCGGAGAGCTTACCTCTAAAAAAGGGGTAACCTTGCCCGGAGTGTCGGTGAATCTTCCGGCTTTAATGGAAAAAGACCGTTCCGACCTGGAATTCTTAATCAAGGAACAAGTGGATTTCATCGCGATTTCCTTTGCCAGAAAAGCGGAACATATTTTGGAAATCAGGGAACTGGTCGAAAGTTTGGGAGGAGACCAGATTTTAATCGCCAAAATCGAAAATGAAGAAGGACTTAATAATAGCGAAGCGATTTTAGAAGCCGCCGACGGGATCATGGTAGCCCGGGGAGACTTGGGGGTTGAAGTCCCGCCTGAAGAAGTGCCGTTAATTCAGAAGTATTTAATCGAGCTTTGTAATAATGCCGGAAAACCCGTCATTACAGCCACGGAAATGTTGGAATCAATGGTGCGGAACCCCAGGCCTACCAGGGCCGAAATCACCGACGTAGCCCATGCGATAATGGACGGCGCCGATGCGATAATGCTTTCCGCCGAGACTGCCGTGGGCAAATTTCCGGTAGCGGCGGTGCAAATAATGTCAAGGGTTGCGGAATGCACCGAAGCTGCGTTGAATTATGAAGGAATTTTAGCGAAAAAGCGGATCGGAGCCTCTCCTACCGTGGCCGACGCCATCAGCCGCGCCACTTGTCAGACCGCGCAGGATCTGAAAGCCGCCGCGATTATTACCTCTACCCAATCGGGCAGCACCGCGCGAATGGTCTCCAAGTATCGGCCTCAGGCCACGATCGTAGCCGTTACTCCCTCGCCGAGAGTCGCCAATCAGTTGACTATTTCCTGGGGAGTCAATCCGGTGCTCGCTCCGGCGGCCGGCAATATTGACGAGATGTTCGATGTGAGTATTAAAGGGGCTAAAGAGGCGGGGTATATTAACGCCAACGACTTAGTAGTGATTACCGCCGGAGTCCGTACCGGAGTTCCGGGATCGACCAATTTATTGCAAGTTTTAACCGCGCCGGAATAAACCGATAATAAAGCGAAAATAATGTTTGACAATAGTTGGCTTCCTGTCTTATAATTTAAAACGTGCGATTAACCGTTATCATATTTAAATAGATTGCCAAGCGGTAAAAAACTAAATAATTGATTTCATACTCATCAAGAGAGGTGGAGGGAAAGGGCCCGATGAAACCCGGCAACCCGAGAATTTGGTTAATAATTCGTTGGGTGCCAATTCCCCCAGAGGGTTCTGGAAGATGAGACACTTTTAGGTTTTCACCCTTCCACTCCGGAAGGGTTTATTATTATAATCATAACATTAAGGAGATGGTTTTGAAGTGACCAGTCGCGCATTGTTCAGCTCGGAATCAGTAACTGAAGGACATCCGGATAAAATTTGCGATCAGATTTCCGATGCCATTTTGGACTCTATTTTGACCGAAGACCCTAAAGCTCGGGTGGCATGCGAAACCGCGGCCACGACCGGTCTGGTTCTGGTTATGGGCGAGATTACCACCGATTGTTATGTTGATATTCCCAAAGTGGTCCGGGAAACGATTCGCGAAATTGGTTATACCAGGGCTAAATATGGATTCGATTGCGACACCTGCGCCGTAATCACCTCAATCGACGAACAATCGCCAGATATTGCCCTCGGAGTTAACCAGGCTCTTGAAGCCAAAACCGGCGCTATGAGCGAAGCGGAAATTGAAGCGATCGGCGCGGGCGACCAGGGTATGGTTTTCGGTTTTGCCTGCGATGAGACTCCCGAATATATGCCGATGCCGATTAGTTTGGCCCATAAATTAACCAGGCGCCTTGCCGAGGTTCGTAAAAAGGATATTTTGCCTTATTTGCGGCCGGACGGCAAGAGCCAGGTGACTGTTGAATATGAGGACGGAATACCGAAGCGGATCGATACGGTCGTTATCTCCTCCCAACATGACACCGTGGTTGAACACGACCAAATCGAACGGGACATTATTGAAAAAGTAATTAAAGAAGTAATTCCCAGCCAATTTTTGGATTCAAAAACCAAGTATTTGGTCAATCCGACCGGCCGGTTTGTGATTGGCGGCCCGCAGGGCGATTCCGGCTTGACCGGCCGTAAAATAATCGTCGATACTTATGGAGGCATGGCCAGACACGGCGGCGGGGCTTTTTCCGGAAAAGATCCGACCAAAGTCGATCGTTCGGCGGCTTATGCCGCCCGTTACGCGGCCAAAAACGTAGTCGCCGCCGGGTTGGCTAAACGTTGCGAAATTCAAATCGCTTATGCGATCGGTGTAGCCCGGCCGGTTTCGATTCTGGTCGATACTTTTGGGACCGGGATCATCCCCGATACCGAAATTGCCGGCCTGATCGAAAAAGTTTTTGATTTTCGTCCGGCCGCCATTATCCGGGACTTGAACTTACGAAGACCGATTTATAAACAAGTGGCCGCCTATGGTCATTTTGGCCGGGATGACCTTGATTTGCCTTGGGAAAAATTGGACAAGGTTGATTTACTGAAGAAATAAACGAGAGATTTTCTAGGGCTGAAAAAAAGAACCGTATTTCCGGTTCTTTTTACTTTACCCGCGATTCGGGAATTATTTTTAACTAAAGTTCATTTTGGACAATGCCGAATCAGTTAATAGAATTATGTTTCATTAAACTGATCGTATCCCCATTGCTCGATCCGGATTTTAAGAATTGATTTGCCTCAAGGTTGTTCTTAGATCTTTTCCGGTGAAGAAGGAAACGATAATTTTTCCCGTTCACGCGCGACCAAGCGACGCTGGCGCTCGAAATCGCCTTTTCATCCAAGGCTTTTATCGGGATGTTTTTCGATTAGAAGCGCGGACGATGGTTTTAAAATTTGAACCGGTATGATATATGATATAAGTGGGTGTAGTGATGCCGATTAGCATCCTGATCGTCGACGGCCAACCGGCGGTCGGACAAAATTTAAAACGTAAAATTGGGACCATTGAAGAATTTACCGTAATTGGCGAAGTCAAATCCTTCGGTGAAGCTGTGGTTGAAGTATTGTCGTCCAAACCCGACGTTGTTTTGATTGATTTGGACCTGCCTGAGAAAAACGGGGTGGAGTTAACCAAGGAATTGACGGAAAAAGCGCCGGAGGTGAATGTGTTGCTTTTGGCCGGCGACAATGATCAACAGAACATCTCGAAAATTATTAAAGCCGGCGCGTTGGGGTATATATTGAGGGATTCCGACCCCCAAACTCTCCGGGCGGCTATCACGGCGGTAGCCAATGGCGAAGCTTACATTCAATCTTGTTTGTTAACCAAATTAATCAATGAATTTCGAGAAATCCTATCCGATGAGAAAACGGTAAAAGCGCCGGAAGATTTACGACTGACTCAGCGGGAAATGGAGATCGTTTCGTATATCGCTTGCGGTCAAAGCAATAAAGACATTGCGCGGAAGTTGTTCATCAGTGAAAAAACCGTTAAAAACCATGTCAGCAGTATCCTCAAGAAAATGGAACTGGGAGACCGTACTCAGGTTGCGGTTTATGCCTATAAAAAGGGCTTGGTTACGCGGTGAGCGTTAATTTAAATTAAGGAGTAAAGGCTAAGCGCTAATGAAGTTAGTGAAGTTAATTTCGCGACTTATCAATGAGGAAAAAGGCGGGAGCGCAATCGAATATGGCTTAATAATCGCCTTAATCGCAACGGTAGTGATTGGGATTTTATTAGCCTTAGGGGGAAATGATCGGTTTTTCGGCACTATTACGGATTCCGTGAATAATTCGGGGATATGATTAAAACGTTTAGATTCCATCATTTTTTAAACTTTGTCTATTCCGGCAAAGTTTTATCTTTTACTTACGTTGAGGTGGTTTTTAGGCCTGATCCGGAATAAGATTATTCATTGCAAGCTATTATTAACATCGACAATGGAGGAGCGATATGTCCAAACAATTGGAATATACTCTGCCGGATGGAACCAAATGCGCTTATCCGGCGGGAACGAGTTTGCGGCAAATTGCCGCTGATTTCCAACCGCGGTATACTTCGCCGATAGTGGCGGCGATCTTGAACAACCAATTCCTTGATTTGCTTCATATTCCCCAAAGCGGCGGCGCTTTGAGGTTAATCGATCTTTCCGACCGGGACGGCATCCGGGTCTATTCCCGGAGTTTGTCGCTGGTGCTGTTTCGAGCGGCCTACGAGGTACTGCCCGGCTGTAAGGTGAGGATCGAACATTCTTTAAGCAAGGGAATTTACGGAGAGATCGAATGCCCCAATAATCAGCCGTTGACTGAAAAGGAAGTCCGGTTGATAGCGGAACGGATGCGGGAGATTATCGACGCCGATGAGCCGATCATTAAGGAAACCGTCCATTTGGAAAAAGCGATTCGCTTTTTTGAGCAAGAGAAGCGGCTCGATAAGGTCCGTCTCTTGAAATATAAAGAAAAACCGGAACTTCACATCTACCGCTGCGGTAATTACACCGACTATCTGTATGGTTATATGACTCCGTCAACCGGATATTTAAAGCAATTCGAACTGAAATATTATTTCCCGGGATTCATTTTGAGATTTCCCTCGGTGGAGAGTCCCGCGGCGATCCCCAAATTTGTGGAACAACGAAAGCTGTTCCGGGTATTTTTTGAATTTGAAAAATGGGGGCGGATCTTGGAGGTGGCGGATGTAGGCGCCCTTAATGAGCAAATCGTTAGCGGCAAGGGCGGTGATTTGATCCGGATTGCCGAAGCCTTGCATGAAAAGAAAATAGCTCAAATCGCCGATCAAATAAGCGCCGATCGCGACCGGATCCGGATCATCTTGATCGCCGGTCCGTCATCCTCGGGTAAAACCACGTTTGCGCAGCGGTTGGCGGTTCAGTTGCGGGTAAACGGGTTAAGGCCGATTTCAATCTCCATCGACGACTATTTTATCGACCGCGATCGGACTCCGCTCGGTCCCGACGGTTTGCCCGATTTCGAGTGTCTCGAAGCGATTGATCTGGAGTTGTTTAACGAGCAAATTACCGCTTTGATTCAGGGTCTCCCGGTCATAATGCCCCGCTATGATTTTCAAAAAGGAAAGCGCGAATTCAGAAGCGAACCGATGCGGATCACCGAAGATCAACCGATTATTATCGAGGGTATTCATGGTTTGAACGATCGCTTAACCTCGGAAATTCCCAAGGATAATAAGTTCAAAATTTATATAAGCGCTCTGACGCAGTTAAATATCGACGACCACAACCGGATTCCCACCACCGACAACCGGATTATCAGAAGAATCGTTCGGGATCACCAATTTCGCGGACATGACGCGATTGCGACCATCGGGTGGTGGCCCATGGTCCGGAGGGGCGAAGAAAACTATATTTTCCCTTTCCAAGAGGAAGCGGATGTAATGTTTAATTCAGCTTTAATTTATGAGTTGGCGGTATTGAAAACTTATGCCGAACCTTTATTGGCCGGTATTACTCCCGACTACCCGGAACATACCGAAGCCAAACGGCTGTTGAAATTTTTGAGTTATTTCAAACCCCTTGCCGATGATGAGGTGCCGTTGAATTCCATTCTCCGGGAGTTTGTAGGCAGCAGCTGTTTCCGATAAATGAAAATTAAGCGGATCGACTTGACGTTTTTCAGAAAATAATGTTAAAATTAATCGAACCAGCCACTTGGCAATGGTGATAAATCCGGAACAAAGGTCTTCTTTCTTCCGGTCGTTTTTTTATTATATAGGGAGGCTGGACTTTCAAGGAGGTTTTCGGTTATGAAATTGCGTGAAAACATGAGAATCAACGCCGCCGGTCATTTGGAGATTGCGGGCTGCGACACGGTGGATTTGGCGCGGGAGTATGGGACTCCCTTATATGTATTGGATGAAGAAATGGTCCGTTATCAATGCCGCGCTTACCGTGAAGCGTTAGCCGAATATTATCCCGATTCGATGGTTGTCTTTGCCGCTAAAGCTTTAATGACCATGGCGATCACCCGGATTATCGACGAAGAAGGTCTGGGGCTGGACGTGGTTTCCGGCGGCGAACTTTATACCGCTTATAAAGCCGGTTTTCCAATGGAGAAAATCATTTTTCACGGCAACAACAAATCGCCCGAAGAATTACAAATGGCTTTGGAATACGGGGTTGGAATAATCGTAGTGGACAACCTTTTAGAACTGGAGCGTTTAAATAAAATGGCGCTCCAAAAAGGGAGAAAAGCTTCCGTTTTATTCCGGTTAACACCGGGCGTTGAAGCGCATACCCACTCTTACACCCAAACCGGTCAGCAGGATTCCAAGTTTGGGTTGGGAATCCGGGACGGCGTCGCCCGTGAGGCGATTACCCATGCTTTGACATTGCCCGGTATTGAGGTTAAGGGGGTCCATTGTCATATCGGTTCTCAAATATTCGATATTGAACCTTATAAGCTGGCGGTCAATGTCATGTTCGATTTTTTGGAGGAACTCAGAACGGCTGCCGGTTTTGAGGCGGAAATTTTAGATATGGGCGGCGGTTTAGGTATCGTCTATCATGAAGGGGATCAACCGGCGACGATTGAGGAATGCGTGCAATTAATAGCCGGCGCGGCCCGTGAAGAAGCCGAGCGGCGCAATTATCCGTTGCCCAAATTGGTTTTAGAACCCGGGCGTTCATTGGTGGGCGAAGCGGGGACTACTTTATATACGGTCGGTAGTATTAAAGAAATTCCCGGAATAAGATGTTATCTGGCGGTTGACGGCGGTATGGCCGATAATCCGAGAGTGGCTTTGTATCAAGCCGAATACGAAGGGTTGATCGCTAATAAGGCCAACCGCAAACGGGAAAAACTAGTGACGATCACCGGTAAATGTTGCGAATCCGGCGATATGTTGATTTGGGATATTTTAGTGGCCGATCCCGAACCCGGCGACATTCTGGCGATCTTTTCAACCGGGGCTTATAATTACTCCATGGCCAGCAACTATAATCGGTTGCCGAGGCCGGCTATGGTTTTGGTCCAAAAAGGACAAGCCGACTTGATTGTAGCCCGTGAAACATATGAGGATTTGATTGCCTTAGATCGAGTACCGGCGCGCTTACGCTTACAACAATTCTCAGCCGTTTCCGGCGACCGGCCCTAAAGGGAGCCGACTTTAACCGCTAACGGAAGGATAATCCGGCGCTCGTGTTGAATATCTTAAGGGTTCGGTTAAAAACAATCCAAATGCTGTCTAAATGGAGAGGTGCTTCTTGGGTGGGGTATTGAAGCGAATTTTTTGGTGGTGGAGACCGGGAATGAACAAAGAAGGCCGAAAACTAATCGACGATTATCTGGATGATGCGGGTAAATTTCTGTTTTCGCAAATGAGTAAAGCCGATCAGCATCATTCCATTGCGGTAGCTCAAACTATTCTTACTCAAGCCGCCTATTTACGGGGCGTTAAAATTAAATCATTGGTTAAAGCCGCATTATTGCACGATATCGGCAAGGTTGAAGGAGATTTTAACTTATTAAGCAGGTTATTCGTGGGAATAATCCGGAGGGTTAAACCCACTCTCCGCGGGAAGTTGGCTATTACCAATCCCAGTAATTTGTGGGAAAAAATTAAATATGGCTGTTATGTCGATCTGGTTCATCCTGCCCGGGGAGCTCATATGGCCAAGATATTCGGGATTGAGCCGGCGGTGGTGGAGATGATCAGGCGTCACCACGACCCTCCCTGTGACGGCCAAAGTCCGGAATTAACCTGGTTACAGACGGCGGACGCTAAAAACTAGTTCCGAGTTCCGGGTTCCGGTTTCTCCGTTCCGCGTTCCGAGTTCCGGGTTCCGGTTTCTCCGTTCCGCGTTCCGAGTTCCGAGTTCCGGGTTTTGCGTTCCGAGTTCCGAGTTCCGGGTTTTGCGTTCGGGGTTCCGAGTTGTCAGTTTCCAGTTCCCAGTTTCCAGTTCCCAGTTTCGGATTTCGAGTTACTGAACGGAGCTGAAATTAACAGAAAGCCAAGAATCAAAACGGCGGTTGGAGATGGACTATCAAATTGAATTAGATGTTTTTCAAGGGCCTCTCGACTTACTGCTTCATTTAATTGAAAAAGAAGAGGTAGATATTTATAACATCCCGATAGCGATCATTACCGAAAAATACTTGGATTATCTTCACACCCTACAAATGTTGAATTTGGAGGTAGTCGGCGATTTTCTGGTAATGGCCGCTACTTTAATGCAGATTAAAGTGAAAATGTTGTTGCCCCAGAGTTCATTTTCATCCGAGGAAAGCTTTGAGGACGACGAAAGCGACCCTCGCCTGGAGCTTGCCCTGAAGTTGATCGAATATAAAAAAATTAAAGAAGCGTCACTCAGTCTTCAGAAATTAGAAAAAAACCGACTGCTGTATTATACGCGCAGCGGCGGCGAGTTCGCCGACAAAATGGTTACACCCGCAAGCGATCCGCTTAAAGATTTATCGGTTTGGGACTTGGTTGAGGCTTTTAAAGTGATCTTGGAGAGTCTTGAGGAAAAGCCGTTTGAATGTTTGCCCAAACGAGAGGTTTCCATTAAACAACGGATGACGGAGATCATGGATTTGGTAAGTAAGGAAGGGACGTTGCTCTTCCAAAAAGTTTTTGCGGAAGTTAAAACCAAACTCGGTTTAATAACCTGTTTTTTAGCGGTCTTGGAATTGGTCCGGATTCGAAAAATTTCAGTTTCCCAGTCGGCGCTTTTTGGCGAGATTATACTTTCACTTCCGAAAAAGGTGAGTAACACGGCATGAATTTGTTAATGGCGCGAGCGGTTATCGAAGCGTTAATCTTCGCTTCCTCGGAACCGGTAACCGCCAAAACCATTTCCGATATTACCGGTATTAGCGAACACACCATCAAACAAATTATCAACGATCTGATCGATGAGTACCGGAGCCAAAAACGGGGCATTCAAATTAATGAAGTAGCGAACGGTTTTCAGTTTTGTACACATCCCGAATGCGCTCCCTATATCGATAAACTGCAAAAAGTTCCGCGTAATGTCGGATTATCTCAGGCGGCCATCGAAACCTTGGCGATCATCGCTTATAAGCAGCCGATTACTAAGGCGGAGATCGAAGCTTTACGCGGCGTAAGCGTGGAGAGCGCGCTGGCAACCTTGATGGAACGGGGTTTGATTGAAGAAGCGGGCCGCAAGGACCGTCCGGGTAGACCGATTTTATACCGGACTTCCCGTCAATTTTTAAAATATTTCGGGCTTAAGGATTTGAATGATTTACCTAAAATTCCGGAGTGGATCGGTCAAGAAAAACCCCCTGATGAACAGCGGGAGACAACGGAGGCTGAAACGGATGTGGGAATTAATTAAAAAACGGATAAAATTTCAACCCACCAGAGATAATAATTATTATTGGGGGCTGGCGCTATTACAGGCGGGCATTCTTACTATATTTTGGTATTTAAAGTTTGATCTCTTTGAACCGTTATCGTTTTTAATCACTTTTTTGATTTGCGGGTGGGGTTTTGTCTTGTTATGGAAAAGCGATAATGATCTGCGTTTCAAACAAGCGCAAACGCGGATTGAACAACTTGAACGCGAGTTGTTATACACCAAATTAATGATAACTCCGGCGCATCTATTGAAACGAAATCGCAGGTAGATTCGGATCATGTTATTGACAGCCAAGGGCCGTGTTTTATCGATTCTTGAAACGGATGATCATATTCAGGAACTATTGGTCCAAGTGGAGGGACGTTCAGCGCCGGAACAGGCGATTAATTTTCTTCAATTTAACCGCCGATTAAGCGTCGGCGATCCGGTGACGCTTAATATAACCGCGGTTTCATTGGGCTTGGGCACCGGCGGCCTTCATTTTGTAATTCCCGATTTTCAAAACAACACCGCCGTTGAGGACGGCCATATTATGAAACTCCGTTATACGCCTTGGCAGTTCTCGGTGCTGGCGGCGGAAGAAGCCGCCGCTCCTTTTCACGATCATTTGACGGAAGCGGACTCGCTGGAGGGCGCTCCGGTGGTGGCCGCTTCCTTGCATAGCATGCTCCCAGGAATTATTCTCGGGTTCCGGAGTCGCCTCAATTACCCCCCGAAAGTGGCCTATGTGATGACCGACGCGGCCGCTTTACCTATTGCCTTCAGCAAATTAGTCCGCGAGTTAAAAGCTAAAAAATTATTGGATCTGACCATTACCACCGGTCACGCTTTCGGCGGCGATCTGGAGACCGTCAGTCTTCCCGCGGCGCTATTAACGGCCCGCCGGGCGCTGGAACCGGATTTGATTATCGTGGCTTTGGGTCCGGGTATTGTGGGCACCGGGACTAAAATGGGTTTTAGCGGGATCGAATTATCCTGGGTCTTGGATTTGACGGCGCGGCTTGGCGGAATACCGATAGCGGCGCCCCGCATTAGTTTCGCCGACCCGCGGGAACGCCATCGCGGAATCAGCCATCATACCTTAACCATTCTCGATCTTGCCAATAATCCGGCGTTAGTGGGTTTATCCCCGGAAATGCCCCGGGATATCCTGCAATCGATAAAATCTTTGCTTGATAAGCGTCGGCTGTTAACTAAGCATCATTGGTATTTGGTTAACGACGCCCCCGATACTTTAAGTTTATTCCGGGAAGCCGGTATCCGAGTGACAACCATGGGACGGGGACTTGAGGACGATCCCTGGTTTTTTAGGCATACGGTAATCGCGGGGATCTTGGCGGGATTGGCGCGGACCAAATGTTTGGATTCAATCTCGAAATTAAAGGAGTAACCGATGGGGCAAAAATTAGAAGAAGTATTTCAAGCCAACGAATTCATCCATCAAGGCAATTTTTTGGAATTTCACCGGGACCGGGTGCTGCTCCCAAACGGGAAAACAGCTACCCGGGAGTATATAAAGCATCCGGGCGCGGTCGCCGCCTTACCCCTTTTAAGCGACGGATCGGCGCTGCTGGTTAAACAGTTTCGTTACCCCACCGGTCAAACGCTCTTGGAAATACCCGCCGGTAAACTGGAGCCGGGCGAAGATCCGGTTGCCTGTATCCGCCGGGAGTTGGCCGAGGAGACCGGCTATCAACCGGGAGAATTGATTCATTTGGCTTCGGTATGGACGACCCCCGGTTTTACCGACGAGATTATTCATTTATATTTGGCCACCCGCTTGGAACCGGCTTTTTTGGAGCGGGACGCGGATGAGTTCTTGGAGATCCTCCGTTTATCCAAGTCCGAATTATTGGATTATTTAAACAACGGAACGGTGGTTGACGGCAAGACCGTTTTGGCCGTTTCGCTGGTGGAAATGAAGAAATTGTGGTAAAATTTGAATATTTTACATAAATATAAAAGGTGAAGTTTCCTGGGCGGTGAAGTTGATGCCTTATCGTACTTTAAATCTGGCTTTTAACGCCAGCGGAGCCGTTGAGGGGGCGCGGCGGAGCGATGTAGTGGTTATTGTTGATGTGATCGACATGTCGACCGGAGCGGAAGCCGCTTTGGAAGCGGGCGCTCTGGCGATTTTCGGCGCGGCGGCTTCGGGCTGTAAAACCCAGGTTAATCTCAATCCGGAACGAATCGGTTATCTGGCTGGGAAAAAGGCGCTGAAACATAAAACTTCATTAATTATTATCGCCGAACCCCGCTATGGGGATGATCAGGAACGCCAAAAAAGCGCCGAGGCCGTTTTAACCGGTGTAGCCCGTTCCGGAGCGGAGGTCGGTTTGATAATTCCCAATATTGGGCGGGAGATTACCAAGTTGGTCGATTTTAAGGAAAAAGTGGCGCTGTTTGTTACCGATGCCGGCGGGGTCGCTTTCGACGCCGCTTATAATAACGGCGCTCCGGCCGTCTTGACCGCCACCATCGCCCGGACTCCACTGAAAAAGGGGATTGAACCGGCCCGAGCCGGAGTTTTGCGGGCGATTGAAGCTGCGACCAAGCTCAATTCGGGAATTACCGTAGTGGCGGCCAGCAGCAATTCCCTCGAAGACGTGCTGGCCGGAGAATTTATAATGCAGCAGATAATCATGGAGGGTTTCCTGG
>JAAYHS010000117.1 GCA_012735315.1 Bacillota bacterium
CTTTGAAGTTGATTCTGAAAGTAATTTCAGCAAAGAGGGTAAAGGAACCGACAAGCACTGTTCTTTCGAGCCCCTCTTTCCTGAAAAGACAATCAGAAAGGGCTCCCGAGGAGAGAGGGGCTAATCCATTTCGACTAAAAGCTCTGATTAACACGGGGTGAGTCGCGTTTAAATAAATTTTGAGCCTAACTCTACAGTTAAGCTCACTTTTATACACTAATACTTCTTTATATACTCCTCCCAGGTGTCAGGATAACGCTTTTTAATGATTTCAAGCGTTCGATTATTAATTTCAGTTTCCCAATAATTAACTCCTTGCCGGGCAAATTCTTCGATTATCTTTAGCTTGATTTTATATTCTTCTGAATCCAAGGGATAAATCCAATATCTTAATAGATCTACCGGATAAAATTTCCTTGTTGGATCTGAATAACTAAGTCTCCCATAATAATGATCTATTACCTTTGCTTTCTTTTCTACTATTAAATAATATGCATACTGCAAAGCTTCCAAGGTAGCATTTGGACCTCCAGCATTTAAAGCAGTAATTGCCGCTGTGTTTCCTGATTTGGTTTTATAATTAATATCCGCTCCTGCTTCCACTAAAGCCTTCATTTTTTCAATACCACATCCAATTGACTGCATTAATGGACTAGTTCCCGGCTCTGTAAGACTTTTACTTTCGGGAATGTTAAATCCAGCATAGGGTTTATTGGGGTCCGCACCATATTTTAATAACAATTTTACAAATTTCGGGTCCTTCTTGGCGCGCCTGTCCACCCAGGAGAATCCCGATGCTACCAAAAGCGGGGTATCTCCTCCATATGTTGTATTACCTGTTGAGGCGATATCCGGATCGGCCCCGCATTTTAATAAAGCCTCCGCTGAACGGTACCGCTCCGTTCCTACCGCCCATAACAATAACGTTGCTCCATATTTTGGGTCTTGATAATTTAATAGATACGGTTCTTTTTCAGCTATTTTCTCAATACTTTTGGTATCTTGCCTTTTTACGGCTAATGCCAGCTTCCATGTCGGAGTATCTTTATAAATGCGGATATCAGTTATTCTATATTCCCCCTTACTAGCTGCTTTAATATTCACTTGATACGAACATATTAAGGCAACTAATACTAGTAATACTGTTTTCATTATTTTACTCATATTTTTGCCTTCTTTCGTATTCAGCCATTGCATCCCTTACTGCATTCATAAGATGATTGGTAATTGGATTCCATGATTGTCTGGGTAAAGGTATTACATTAGATGTTGGATCTGATAAAAGGCCTAATATTTCACCTTTCACAATATAGGCGGTCATTGTTTTGTTATATTCTAAGCTTTCTTGACCTAAACCATACGCAGTCGCGTTGATTGGCGCGGGATTAAACAATATGGCGTTAGAATTTGTTGCTATTGCATTATAAGCTGCTTCCGCCCCGCCCTTTGAATGACCGACGAATGTTACATTGGCATCAGGATTTTGTTTTACAAAACTTCTTGCAAACTCTATTGATTCCCTCGCGTTAGGTGATAATCCGAATAACGATCCGAAATTATTAAGCCAGTCACTTATACTAGAGGGCCTAGTTCCTCTATTTGCTATTACATATTCTCCATCCACTCCTACCCTTTTATATACTCCCATTTTTAGGCCACCCTTTTCATAAACGTCAATCAATACCCATCCGGGCACTACTTCTTTACCTATTTGAGATTCATCCGCATCGTAAACACGATCGGCAATCTCCACATACTCTGAAGGCGTGGGTCCATTCGTATTTGCATTAGTAGAAGTCTCACCAAGACCACCTAATTTGAGAGAGTCGGTAAATCCATATGCAAACCCATAAGCAAACGCCTCTACAATATCTTTACCACGCGCCAGCGCATTAAGTCCGCCTTTTAAGCCATTAATGAGCATATAATTGATTTTGCTTTTATTGGCGAACTTTCCGAAGCGTTTATTTACTCTCGATGAAATCGCTGCTGAAATTGCGCCGGATTTAGCTCCTTCCTCGAAACCTTCTCCGGTTATCTCACCCATTATGCCACCGGCGATAGCACCACTTACAACTTGAGTTCCAAATGAACCTATTGCTGCCCCAAAAGCAGTTTTACCTAAAGCGTTACCAATCCCCGCCCCTATCGCCCCGGTAACCGCTCCCATAACAAACCCTTGCATAAAATCTCCACCGCAAAGGTAAGCATCCAAACCGCCCAGAATTGCGCCAATTACTACCCACCAGAACTTTCCGCTCGGATCAACTCTCATCACAGGGTTGTTTCCACAGTACGAGTAAAGGTTCGGATTATTGGGATCTCTCGCCGGGTCTTCGCTGATAAACCGGCCCAGGTCCGGATCATACCACCGGGCGTTGAAGTAATATAAACCAATATCAGGATCATACTCTTTCCCGGTGAACCCATGCAGTTCTTCGAAGTCGCCATCCTCAGTATACTGGCTGCCGAAGGCAAGGTAGCCAGCGTTATAAACCACTTTACCGGCCTGATCGGTTATCACTCTGATTGACCCTGCATGGTCCGTATGATAGAAATACTTCTGCGCCTCCAGAACGCCGACCGATCAGGACTTGATTATTTCACTACCCGGAAGCCTTCGGAGTCAAAATTCTCATTTCTACTCTCACTTCTCAATGAATCACATTTACAAAAAAACCGTGCCTAACCTTTTGAGTTAAGCTCATTTTAAGCCTGAATTTATCCCGATGATTTTTCAAAACGAACATCATTAATCTATTCTTCATAATTGCGGGTTACTTCTGAATATATATCCGCTGATTCCATATTAGTTAATCTATATTGCTCCCACCATATTGCATGGGCTCTTTCTAATAGTTGTTCTTTTTTCAGTGGAATAAAATCGTTAAACTTTGAAGTTACATTCTTTACCCATATTATAATAGTCATTCCTTCTTTAAACTCTTTAAGCGGAAATATTTCTTGAATATATCGCTCTTTTAGCGCTAAACGTCTGTTCTCAATTGTAACCGTTTGAATTATCCTGATGTCTTTAAAAGTACCAATAATCTCTCCAATACTTAATTCAATTTGATTAATAGAATCAGGATTACTTGGTTGATAGTTTATCTCGATTGTTTTATTCTTTTTATCAATATTAGCTGTCTCTAATAATAAGCCTGAATAATAAGTATTAATTAAATATATTTTGTAAGACTTATGATGTACATCTAAATTATCACCTAGACACTGATAAGATTTGAAGTTAGTTGTCAAACACCCAAAGATAATGATAAATATGGCTATCAATCCTTTTTTTAACATATTTCTATCTCCCTCCGATACTATTTTGAACCTATAAAACGAGTTATTCCTATTCCTTCTTGATAATAACCCATTATCCAACCATCCTGAATATCAATGGTAGTACAGACATGACCAATTGCCACACCACCTTGTTTAAACATCAAGCGGCTTAGTGCTTCTCCGTCAGCGTTTTGCATTCTCAAACAACCAAATGTTTTTTTCCATCCTTGATAAGGCGCATAGGCTCCTTTTCTATTTTGATAATCATAATCTCTGGTTTCATTGGAAGACAATCCTTTGCCACCGCCATGAATATCCCTACCTCTTGGATCACCGGTATCGATATAAAAAGTACCATAAGAGATGCCATAATCTTTACCGACTTCACGGGCAATAAAAACGTAATCTCTATCGGGAAGTGAAGCGCGAAATTCACCTTTTTCATTAAGTCCTACTACAAATGCATCGCTACATTCCCATGATTCGATTATTCGTCCTCTCGAATCAACCCAATATATCATATCTTCTTCATGGCTATAATAAACTTCGTGATATCCCTCAATTTCCCAACGAATTCTCTCATGGTAGAAATATTCGTAAATTGTATCACTAGCAGCATCTGTTAATTTATCTCTCAAAAAACCTCCAAACCCACTTGTAAACCCTTCAACAAAATCTCCGCCCCGGGCTAACGCATTAAGTCCACCTTTTAATCCATTAACCAATGCATTATTAAACCAGTTCTTCTTAGCAAATTCGCCAACTTTACTATCTGCTATCTTCCCGGAAATCGCCCCGGCAACAGCCCCAAACACCGCTCCTTTACCAAATCCTTCTCCGAACAACTCGCCGGTTATTCCACCAGCAATAGCGCCACTAACAGCGTTAAATCCAATAGCGGAAGATTCTGCCAATGCTGCGCCCCAAGCTGTACCTTTAAACGCAGTACCTACAGCCCCTCCGATCGCTCCAGTAACAGCTCCCATCACAAACCCTTGCATAAAATCTCCACCGCAAAGGTAAGCATCCAAACCACCGAGAAGAGGAAACACCCACCAGAACTTACCCGTCGGATCAACCCTCATCACAGGGTTATTTCCGCAATAAGAGTATAGATTCGGATTATTGGGATCTCTCGCCGGGTCTTCCGAGATGAACCGTCCCAGATCCGGATCATACCACCTAGCGTTGAAGTAATACAAACCAATATCCGGATCATACTCTTTCCCGGTGAATCCATGCAGTTCCTCAAAGTCGCCATCCTTAGCAAACTGGGTCCCGAAGGCGAAATAATCCGCCTTATAAACAACCTCACCAGCCTGGTCGGTAATTACCCTAATCGACCCTGCATGGTCCGTATGATAGAAGTATTTCTTCGCCTCCGGGTCCCCAATCACCCCGTCAACTCGCGCCAAGTATTTCCCTAAAGCGTAGACATAGGATTTAGCTTTTCCGGCATTTATTTTCTTTTCAAAGATCGGTTCCGTACCCTCGAAGACATAGTGGGTAGTTTCGCCTTTGGCCTTCTTCACCACCCGCAAACCTTCCGGGTCGTAGGCATATTCTGCTTATAATTAGATTATTCTTATTTGCACACTCTAAAATCTGAGCTTAACTTTTTGGTTAAGCTCAGATTTTGGATCAAATTTTTATGCGGATGTTTTTTTAAAGCAGGAGTAATTTTTATATTTTTATGATTACAACGTTTTTCCCGAAGCCTTAGCCAACTCTGCTTTAAAAGTATCATAATAAAAAGCCACATTATCTTCCGGGCCATTTGTTAGCCGTTTATACACTTTACTTGAAGGGAATATCTTAAAGCCGGAAATATTTAAAACCGAAATTTCATTTTCAACCGCCCATTCACCACCGTAATTGCGGCGCAGCGTTTCTCCAAGATAAGCCCCCCATATTACCGCCGCGTTTTGCAACTCATCTTCAGTGGGCTTGCGTTCCGGTGTGAAACCATTGTAGAAAACTTCAAGGATTTTCTCCAGATCCTTAATGCTATTATCCGAAAAATCCAGCTTAATCTTGAATCCTTGTTTAGCAAAATTCACCGCATGTTTAGCGAATTCGGCCATCGATTCTCCAACGCTTATCTGTGTTTCTCGCTTTCCTTCAGGTTCATCATACATTGCGCTTGATGGAGTTTTCCCATTATAATACTTGGCGAAATCCGGCGCCCGATATCCTTCTTTACTGGGCCCATTCAAGTCAGTATCCGGACGTTTGGCTTCTTCTTCATGCCGGAAAAAGGCGTCCTCGCCCAAGTGTTTTCGAACTGACTCTTGCAGCCGGAGTAAATCCGGCGTCTCCTCCACAGGCTCATCGGATGTTAATAGCAAAAATTTATTATCAGCAAACTCCTCAACCCGGCAGGGGACTGACATCAGCTTCTTTTTCCCAAACATTTCCACATAGGGAAGGCCAAACAGCGTTAACCAAGTTATCCCTCCTAAACAGACTTCATGGTTTATTCCCGAATGATAATGGACCCAGGATTGTGACGGGTGATAACTATATCCCCAATAACCATTAAGCCAGATAAACAATTGCTTTACCAGTTCCAGGAATTTGGGATATCCGATATATGTCTGGATATATTTCATTGAGATATAAATGGCAATACTATTGAAACCATAATGATCCCAAGTAATATCTCCATAAAGTGATCTGGGTTTTTTCCCTTTAAAATCAATACTCCCCCCTCCGGAAATTCCACGAAATCTTTCATAATGCCCCTTTGATTGGAACCAGACCTCTTTTAGTGAGTTTTCATCAACTGATTGATAATTTGCCCCATAAGCCCCAATTTTTTCGGGTGAAAGCCATTCGGAAACACCTTTCATGATTCCCAGAAGTTCTGAAATATCATAATCGTTTAACAACCGAAATCCCCAAATAATTAAGGAAAGCCCATCTTCATATTTCATATGTCACTTCTCCCTCATTAATTTTTAGGTCGAAAAATCATTGCCAAGTTTAGGAAGATAGAAAGGATTGGGATAGAAAAAGAACCCCCTAAAATTTTTCAAGACTCCGCCTGCCTTTATTAGTTTGTCTATATCAACCTCTTTTGGAACTCCTTTTTCAACTCTCATAATTTTTCCTTGATTTTGTTGTATTACTTTAAGTAAAGGCACGCTGATCTTTTGGGTATAGTCTGAAATCCACAATTCGAAATTTTGCTTATATATTTTTGCAAAAGTCTCAAGTTGTTTAGTTAGATAAATAAATCGAACAAATTTTGCCTCTAACGCTCTACCTGTAGATGTCATCCAATCTATTATGTGCCCTCCAACTTTTGTTCCTCTTACAGCATTATTCACCTCACCCACATAAGCCTGAAACTCACGCCACGCATTAAACAATTCATCCGGAATCGCGCCGCCGGGACCAGCCAGCCAATACGCAGGATCTGCCATCAAGTCATCAAACATTTCAAATGCATCAGGGTCAAAATAATTTTCTAGGTCAACCTCATCATATATGGGCATATCAGACCTTGAAAGTTTATCAGCATACTCATACGCCGCCCCATACGCAAACCCATATGCAAAACCTTCAATAAAATCGCCGCCCCGGGCCAGCCCGTTGAGTCCGCCTTTTAATCCGTTAATTATTAATTTATTAAACGTACTTTTACTGGCAAATTCTCCATAGCGCTTATCCACTCCAAAGTTAATTGCACCGCCAATAGCTCCATAAACCGCTCCTTTACCAAATCCTTCTCCGAACAACTCACCGGTTATTCCCCCACCTATTGCGCCGCTCACAGCGCTAAACCCAATTTTCGAAGATTCCGCTAATGCCGCGCCCCAAGCAGTATTACCTAAAACACTTCCAACCCCTGCTCCGATCGCTCCGGTAACCGCTCCCATAACAAACCCTTGCATAAA
>JAAYHS010000118.1 GCA_012735315.1 Bacillota bacterium
AAACCGGAGGATCCTTCGGGAATTTCCGATACTCGCCAGGAAGAAGATCAAAGCCGCGGTTCCGCCGATCAATAGACTAAAACCGAGAATCCGCCGGATATTTTGAAGATCACGTTTTCCCCAGAACTGGGCGGCGAAGATCGAAACGCCGCCGCTGATCCCTAATAAAAAAAGAAGTAGTAAAAAATAGACTTGGTTGGCGAGGCCTACCGCAGCCAATTCAGCCGCGCCCAATTGACCGACCATGACGTTGTCGATCAGATTCAATGAAGCAGAAAAAAAGTATTGGATCGTGATCGGGATCGCCAACCTGAAAAAAGTTTTATAAAATTCCCTATCGGCGAAGAGTTTGCGGATCAAGGCATATCGCTCCAAATTATGTAATAGTCCAACTCTAAAGTCACAAGGCACAAACTGAATTAAACCGTCGGGGCCCCCATTTTGCCTTTCACTATCAATATTTACCTTCAAAATTTGACTTTCGACGTTCACTTCAAGATTCGACCGGCGCATAACGGAAGACCCGGTAAGTGGTTGGGGCCAGCTTAAATTCAAATTCCGAGGTCCCCCCCGCTTCCCGTCCCGGAACCCTCTCTCCGGTTACTAGGTCCAGCAGTTCCAATCCTTCCGCTTCGATGACGACCTTGACATCCGAGTGGTAGGGCAAGAATGACTCAACGATAAAAGTATTGTTATCATAAACAAATAGTCCGATATTGGCCGGTCCTTCCAGTCTAATTCCAATCCCGGCGGTGAGCTTCCGGCGGATTAGGTTCAAGACCGGGTTGGGCAGATCATAAAGATCTCCGAAATTCTCCGGGACGGTTAGGACATAGAGAATGCCCGCGCCGTATTTTACTTGCAGCAATAACGGATAAACCTTGTTTTTCGCGAAAGCCACCGCCAACGGGATGCAATCATTGGTGGAAAACTCGATTTGGGGGATTAAGATCGGTCTAGCGGAATCAAAATAATTCCCAAAAGAGCATTCGTAAGTCGGATAAGCGAATTTGTCCACCGCCACCTTATGATCGGTATAACGAATTTCGGCAATCTCTTCGATTCCCCGACCGGTTAAAGCTCTGAGAAGGCCGGAGGTGACGGCCACGTTCCGTCCTTGGAGCAGTTGATTTTTGATTCGTTCCACGATCAACTCGTCTTTGGCGGCGCTTGCGGTCAAGAGCAGCAACCCCTTACCGGTCGTAAATTCCGGGTGTGGTTCCAAGGGAAGCCCCAGCATGCCGAGGAAACTATGGAGATAGTTTTCACCGGAAGAATGATACGGTTTGTAACACGGGATCCCGACCGGGTTGCCCAGTTCGCCCAAGAATTTGTCAACCTGTTCGAAAACATAACCGGTAATAGGAATGAAGATGCTATCGCGAGTCAATAAAAGGCCAAAGCAAAACAGAGTGACTTCCCTGGCTTTGGCGAAGAGAGTCAGATAACATTGCTCGGCGTAGGAACCCAAGTTATACCTGCAATCAAAGGTATCGAACCAGCCGCCGCCGTTTCCGCCCGGTTTGACATTTTCCAGATACCTGATGAGAAAATAGCTCAAGTATCTTTGGAGAGTCTGTTGGGTATACCGGGGGTCCCGGGTTTCGGTCCCGGTATAAAGTTGGTCGAAGAGCAGCGGTTCCTCCCGTAAGTTATAGCCTACGCTTTGATAGGCGTCATACCAGTTGGGGTATTTAATAAGCAGATTGACGCGGGGGGTAGTCCTTTTGGCTGTTTTGACGATAATCTCTTCCGAGACTTGTTTTAATCTTTCGATCCGGAACTCGGACCAACTACGGTCGGCTTTGGCTCGGATGCATGACTCGCATTTACAATTGGTAAAATAAAAGTCATCCAGAATAATCTCATCGAAGAGTTCGGCGGTGTAAGCGACGATCTCTCTTAAACGGTCCAGATGCTCCTGATTGGAGTAACAAAATGATTTAAACTCCCAGCTTGCCGAAAGGTCAGGGGTAATTCCCCCGGAAACTTTAATTCCTTTGGCGGTGAAGATTTCTTTGATTTTAAGGACTTTTTCCTTTTCGATTAGCCGTTGTCCCCGGTATGTTTCGAGATAGACCTTGTCAAGGTGAATATGTTTTTCCAGAAAAGCAAACTTTTCTTCAAATTCGGGATGTGCGGCAATCCATTCCATGTCCCGAACTGTAACGTAAACAGCGGTC
>JAAYHS010000119.1 GCA_012735315.1 Bacillota bacterium
GGTTTTGAAGGCTAGTTGCCGGTTATCCGGTTCGCAACTTAAAGTTCATTCTGAATGTTAGTTCCCAGTTAACCAGTTCAAAACTGGAAGCTGGTTTTGAATGTTAGTTACCAGTTTACAACTTTAGGTTGATTCTGAATGCTAATTACCAATTATATCTCATTCACAAAAACCGGGGAACGAATCCAAAATACACGACCCAAATAAAAAAACTGGAAACTGGAAACGAGGCCAAAATGTATCATCTAAGCATAAAAAAACTGGGAACAAAATCCTAACGCATCACCTTACTTAAGAAAACTGGAAACTGGGAACGAACCCCCAGAGCATGACCTGAATTGTTAACTGGGAACGAATCTCCAGAGCATCACCCGAATTGTTTTCAACTGGGAACGAAGCCCGATAATTGAGGTCTAACCAGTCGAACCTATGTATGACTTATAAATAATCTGCAAAATCATACTCAGTCCGGCCATGTCTTGGATTCTGAAAACCAGCGTGATTTGGGGACCGTTGCGATATTCCTTGACAAATGTCCCTTCTTTGGCAACGCCATCGATAAGTTCCCGATAGTTAAAACCGAGGAGTGGCTGGCACACGACCCGTATCCTAGGATGGGATAAGGTTTACGGTAGGATGTCTAAAAGGGACCCGAGTTCTAGGATGGAACGAGGTCGCGATGGACAGGAGGTCCAAAAGCGACCCTCTGTCCCTAAAAGGGACGACCACCATGCTTCGTAGCTTTTATTGGTAACTGATAACTGTTCACTGAAAAAGCGCGCACCGGATTCGATGGCTTTGAATCCGGTTTTGCCGCCGGGACTTGACCTATGACATCCATGCCGCCTCGTTTTCGCGTCATCCTGACAGACAGTAACCGAAAATTGATTTTGTCGGGTTTAAGTTGAGATAAGTAATGATATTTACAGTCATCAGCAACAGCGAATACTTTTATATCCCGATTTAAGAATCTAAGGGTAATTGTAGAGTGAGTTGTTTCGACGGAGCGGGAGGAATATTACTAACCTTAATATGGCCTTGAGCAAAATTGATTAATGACTTTCTACTATCATGCGAATAGATGACTTCGGCGTTTCTTGATTTTGCAATTGCAACAATCTGACAATCAACTTTCAAAAAAGCCTTCGGCCCAAATTCTTTTAATTTCGGAGCGATTGTTTTTCCCTGATTCTTTTCCAGCCAAATATCGGCGCATATATAAGCGGCTAAATTATCGAATGGAGCTATTTCAAATCGTTTTGACAGTTCATCTTGGACCTTTTTTATTCGTTTTCGATCATCAAAACCCACCAAATACTCAAATATTACCGGTGAAGGGATAATAACTCGATGATTTTCTTGATCTAATTTTTTAATTAATGCTTCTGCGTCCTCTAGCATTTGTTCTTGGCCCGGACTTGCAAAAGCCCTAATACCCCAAATCAATACATTGGTATCAAGGCAAACTATCATCAAAGTCCTCCTCTCGCCATTCGGAGATAATGGAAACTACATCCACATCTTTCCAAGCATCTCCATTTATATCAGCAATCGCTTTAAACGCATCACTAAGGCGTGATTCCCTATAATCAGTTAACTTAAAATTTCTAAAAGAAAAAATTGAATAATCATCACTATCGTACTCGGCCACTCCCGAAAACCCAATCCGCTGATATAAATAGGTAGCCAGTTTTTTTGCAGTTTCAATATCTACTTTGATAGGCAAATAGGAACCGTCATCCAATCCAATCCATACAGTAGGCTTCTTACCACCAACTCTATAAACAATACCATACAATGTAGTCTCGGACATTATGGTGGATTTTGTAACTTTATAAGTATCCGTTGGGGCAATACGCGCTATAACTTTACTCTCCGGATCCATCGGATAAAATTCCACCAGACAATTCCTTTTGGCGGCATATTCCCTGAAATATTCAATACGATTTGTCGCCTTTAAAGGCAAAACCGATAAATCTTTACTGGCAATAGCCTGTATAGTAGTATTGGCTACTACTTTTGCTTCCTTCAAGCGATCAGAGCAGATCGCCAGGTTGGTGCTTCCGGCAGTTATTCCAGTCAAGCAAAGGTTAAAATCTTTACTCTTAAGGTCCGGATATAATTTAGATGCCACTAAGAAAAAGAGGCCTTCAAAGTTTTCTAAAAACTCCCTGAGTTCGGATATTGGAATATTATGGGGCTGATTATGTTCACCTGTAATCTTAATTCTTAATACATTATCCTCCATTATGATCACCCCCTTATCAAAATTACTAAATATTATTATATCAAAAATTGAAAAAAATTAACAGATTATCCGAACATGTTTTCGATCCTTAAATATTAAATTCACCTGTATGCAATGATTTAAGGTCGACAAAAAACTATTTTTTCATCCAGTTCATTGACCGTAAATTGCACCTCGACTAATCTAAGCTCACAATTTAAGTCCATTAAGACTCCCCATAGCGTTTTTGTTAAGGAATTCTAGCTATTTGACAATATTCCGACCATAGCCAAACACCACGAGCAACATCTCTTAAATATTGATAAAATAACCTGGCTTCATTTTTAATAAAGGTATTATATTTGTGTTTTTGTTCTGCATCGACTTGTTTATATATTTCCAATATCTCTATGATACTAGGATTTTCATCAAAAAAGTCCCCTTTTTTTCGGTTGATTGTAAGAAAAAAGTCAAAACCAAAATACATTAGTTGATGATAGTATGCAGCCAAAAAGCGTGGTAAACGTTCTTTAACGCATCCTCTGGTAGCCAAGGCATGACATGAACCACATATATTAAGCAAATTACGATAGTCATCGCTGCCGCCATCGACTTTAGGAACACAATGATGTACTTCGAAATACTCTCTTTCTTCTAGACAAATCGGGCAAATATCATTAGTTAGATAGCAATATTTCTTACCAACAACAAACTCGGTATCCAAATCTAGATAGAGTCCAATCTTGTTCAATCCAGCCGTAGCTTTTTCCCAAGATGACTTTAACCAAGCGCTTTCATCTTCATTCAGAATCAGATAAGGTGCTCTACCTCAATAACCGGATAAATCTCATCGCCAACATCATCTCCAGTTACAAAAGCTCGATTAGTCTCATAATTAAATTCAAAGAACCATCGCTCCCCATATTCGTTCATAAAATTACTTTCAAAACTTTCCATCCTACCACCTTCTGGAACAGACTTTTTCATCTCTTTATCGCTCATTCTACCACATCATTTCATCTGTTTGCACAACCTGCTGACCTCCATCCGGTAATCCTTAGTGACCGTCGGGTAACCCTGGTCGAACAAAGTATGCAAATCCTCCCGCAGCAACAGTCCGTTTCTAATTTCACGGAGGCCATTTTGGGAGTAGGGTTTAATATTCTTCCTTAACTCATTCTTCAAATATATCCCAGTTATCTTTATAATCCTTTAGTGGCCTATAATTAATAACCGGCATATTTGATGGCTTCTCCCGTTTATAGGACGATCCAAAGAACACATCGAGATTTTTTAATATGTCGGAGCCTTTAATTAATAGGTTGTCAAAAGTTAGACCAAGTCTTTCCTTTTAATTTCTCTGCCAAATCCTTTTCATTTTCGGCCTTCAACTTCGAAATATCAAAATACTGTTTACTCCCTTGCATACCGCCGCTTGAATCTTTTATGAATTCTGTGTCGTATAGATCGTTTTACTTATCCGGCGACAAGAACCAGATCTGTTTCAACGGCATTTTGCTTCTTGCCGAGTCCGACAATTTATCATAAAACTTAACCCACAAATCAATGAAATTTCTCATATTAATCAGTGTAATTTTCCGTTTCTCTTGCGTCCGGGCCTCTGCTTCGGCATCTTTGGTAAATCCGGAAGTGGATACCATAATTCCAACATCATCATCGCCCAAGAGGGCAATAAATGAGCGCAGTGTATCAACGTTTATTTTTTGATCGGAGTAGCGTTTGACTTGGACTTTAATCCGGGGTGGTTTGGTCCCCAAGGGATCGTTCCAAGCCAGGAGATCGATGCCGCCATCTTTGCCCGGCGGAGATATCCAAGCAACATAGTATCCCATGGCGGTCAAAAGGTCGCCGACCATATTTTGAAATTCATAAGGATTCTTGCTTTTTATGAACTCCTCAATCTCTGTCCAAGCCTGTTCTTCAGCGCTCTCAAAGGTTACAATGACCTTGTTTTCCGTCTCGCCGTCGTCAATTTCGACAGTATCCGTGTCCGGTTGCGCGCCGCCGCGTTTCCATATTCGATAAAGCCGGACTGCTTCTTTATGAAACTGCTCCGGATCAGTAAATTTCTTATATGCCTCGATGCCCAACTCGGTAACAAACCACGTTCCCTTCTCTTTTACCAGCCAGCCCGCTTTGGTGCAATCCACAGTGGCAAAGCGTATAATTTGCTCAAATCTTTGTCTTCCCGATTCAAAGTAGCCTTTTTCGTATTCGGTGAGTTGTATTTTTGATTTAACTTGCTCAATCGCTTCTCTTGCCGGTAGGCCGTCGGGTTTTTTGATTAGGATTTCAAATAAAACGCGTAACAGTTCGCCGGTTCGTTTATGAGTGACGTTGGCCATGGGAACCTCCTATAACTATTCCAAAAATTACATAATTGATTCTGTAAACATCTCTAAAATCCTCTTCACATATAGCCATTCTACCAATCCACCATGTAAAAATTCATTACTCTTGCCAGCTTTTTTGACAAAATTTCGGGCCAACCCTCATTCTTTCTTTCTCCCTCAGAGGGAGAAACGAACCGTGATTCTGTCGGTTTTTGTTTGGGCAACTAAATTCACTGTAGCTATCCTTTTAAATTGGTATAAAACCACGAATCATCTGTAGTCCAATTTTTTATAACATGGAGTTCGAAACTGCTAACATGAAGTTCGGAACTGGCAATTTGGAGTTAAGGAACTTCAGGTTTGGAGTCCGGAACCGCTCCTTTGAAGTTCGGAACCGCTTGCCTGGAGTTCGGGACTACTGATTTGGAGTTTGGACCCCCTTGTTTGGAGTTGGGAACTGCTTGCGCGCAGTTCGGAACTGGCAATTTGGAGTTAAGGAACTGCGGGTTTGGAGTCCGGAACCGCCCGCTTGGAGTTTCAAACTGCACGTGTGGAGTTCGGGACTGCTTGTTTGAAGTTCGGAACCGCACAGGGGTTCGGTTTTGAACTGTAAATAATCGGTTCGGAACTGCTCGCTTGGAGTTTCAAACTGCTCATGCGGAGTTCCAAACTGCCCGTCTGGAGTCCGGAACTGCCCGTTCGGAGTTGGGGAACTGCTCATTGCTAGTTTTGAACTCCTTGCATGGAGTTCTAAACCGCGCGCATGGAGTTGGGGACTGCTTACGCGCAGTTCGGAACGGCTTGTTTGGAGTTTGGAACTGCCCGTTTGGAGTTCGGAACTGCTTGTTAGAAGTTTGGGACTGCTTGCGTGGAGTTTAGGAATGAACGATGAATATTTTCTTCATTCCCGGTTCACAACTGTAAGCTGCAGCTACGATGCTAGTTGCCAGTTCAAAAAACTTATTGCCGGATGAGATAGCAAAAACTTGGAACGATACCCCTAAGCATTACCCAAATTTTAAACTTGTAACGAAACCTCTACTATTGCTCTAAATACCCTTCTTCCTTCAGAATGGCGATCGCTTCTTCAATCTTCTCCTGGCTGAACTTTTCCCCTTTAATCTTTCTTACTCCCTCAACCAGGCTGTCCTGAGCCCATAATCCACCGTTGGCTTTAAGCTGTTGGGCCACATAATCTGTGGTTGTAATGGCCTCAAGATCATAGGCTGACTTGGTAGCGAATTTGGCAATGATTTCATCAATCTTTTGTAATTGTTCTTTGTCTAAAATCTCTACTTCCTCTTCCCTAATCAAACCAGCGTCTTCCGTGAGAGAAATCTGATGGGTCATGCCGTCTGAAATAATCGTAACGACTCCCTGCATCTCCAAGCGATGAATGGCATAATCCAATTCGGAACTGTAAGGACCGTAATAATGGATGGAATAAGCAAAACCTAGTTTAATTCCTTTTCTTTCAATTAAATATACCAGTTTTTGCAACGTTTTCTTGCCCGGCTTTTGAACCTGGGTGATTTTCCTAATTATCGGAATTAACCTCTCAACCTTATCCATAGTTATCCTCCGATTGAGTGTCCAAAACGGGTATGTTCCGCTCCATGATATACCAAATGGGTTAAAGAAAGCTGTTTTATATGGCGCAGCCTTTGAAAGGGCCGCGAGTCGATTATCTTCCTTTCCCAGGGTTTGACCGGTATAAATCCATGAATCGGATCCCGAAACTCCAAAGCAAAACACCACCTAACGAACATATGTTCGTAATTACATTATAATACAACTTTTTCCTGTTGGCAAGTTTTCCTTTCACCATTTTTCTTTGGGGATCATGCCTGATCCGCCTTCGTTCCTCCCTTAAGGGAGGAAGCTAGTTGGAGGGTTGACAGAAATTCTCAGGCCAACCCTCATTCTTTCTTTCTCCCTCAAGGGAGAAACGAAACGTATGGCTTCGTTGGCATTTCCCGGTTCACAACTGCGGGTTAGTTTTGGGTGCTAATTCACAACTGTAAGCTGAGCTCCGATGCTAGTTACCAGTTCAAAAAGACTGTGAACGAAATTCTAGAGCACTACCCGACTTGTTCATAACTGGGAACTGGGAACGAGACCCCTGGAGCCTTACCCTAATTTGGTCCCGGTTTTTACTGGCTCCTGACTCCTGTCTCCTAAATTCTTCTACCCTGTTGGGGGCGTTTTGGGAGTAGGGTTTGATATGGGAGGCGTGTAAAACCGGGAGGGTCTTTTCGCCGGTGATGGCGCAGCGGCGTTGGTAGGCTTCGGTGACCAGGACCCGGAAAGCTCCTTGACCGAGACGGGGGCGGGTTGATTATAAAAACTTCGTTACGCGTTAAACGTTACGGGTTATGGGTAAAAGGTAATGCTGAATATTGGATCTAAAAACAACCCGTGTCCCAGGACGGGACGAAGCCGCGGTGGACAGGGAGGTCCAAGAGCGACCCTCTGTTCCTGAAGGGACGACCGCCATGCTTCGTAGCTTTTATTGATAACTGAAACTGTACATTATTTACTGTAAAGGGGGTGCGCGGGGTCGATGGTTTTGAACCTAGCTTTGCCGCCGAATTGCCAGTAGTTTTCCTCGTAATAGACATCTTTCTCATAAATGAAGCAACTGCCATTCGCATTAATTCGGAAAAATATCCTTGACTAATTCGATATCTTGCTAATAATGTTGAAAACCAATGCTAACTGAATTACTGCATATCGATTTTCAACAGATAAACCTTTTAGTGAGCTACAGTTATAGTCTCTGCAAGCAAATGTAAACCATTCTTTACTTTTTCGAGATGAATGAAACCGATAACCCTCGGGGATTTCGATCTCTCCATCAATTAAAGCAAGAAACTGGTCTTTCGGTCTTGGGTCATCCGGATCCCATTCATCCAAAATTGGAAATTCACCATGAGCTGCATAATTCCTTAAACCTTTAACCGTATACATTTGTTTAATAAAATCTACGGAATACATTTTTTTCTGTTTTATTATTGACAATATTTCATCATAGGTAATATGTTCATAAAGGTAAAACAAATGTTCAACATTATCTTTTGATAGAATGAGCTTCCTTTTATTAATTGTAATATCGCCATTCTTACATAACTCTTCCGCAACCTTAAAACATAATATACGGAACAATGCCTCACCAGCAGTAATAATCGACGCTCTGGGACATCCGGCCAAATATGCTCGATATGATTCAAATATTAATTCTACGAACTTTTCTCCATAAACAAAAGGTTCTCTGTATGCTGTATAAAGGTTGGCGATAACATCTCCCGGCCACGGAAGAACTTTCTTTCTCAAATTAATTTGTTCTTGTTTCATATTGTCCCTCTCTTACCTTATGTACAAGGCAGAAGTTATTGTTAGAACGTTTCATATACCTATAAATAATCTTTATGATATGGGCTACGTTGATTTTGTAACCTGAAATCCATAAGATACACCTTTTATACTCATTAAGACTACAAGAAAGTATCTTCTTCTGATTTCTGATTTCAGAATTACATCATTGGAACAGGATTGAATGATTCTAGTTTATTTAAGTCTTCAATTGAATAATAATCTTTTACTCCAGCTAAATTATACAGGTAATGAATGATTTCCGTAACAGACTTACTCTGATAGGTTTCACGTAATCCATCATAAATTACTTTCAAATATGGAAAACTGGGTGGATTCAGAGCTTCTTCGGTAGGGCTAGTTATAGTCAAAACCGGGTAACCATCCAGTTCACCCAGATATATTTCTTTCCCATACCACTTAAGGCCTTCCTGATTTTGCACTTCTTTAAATTGTTCGTGAGTGATCAGATATGCTTTCCCTAAAGTTAGTTTCTCATTCATTGGGATGTTTCTGATAAAGGCCACCCCACCGGAATCCCATTTCGGTGCCTTTTTACTGAAATAAACCGGGTAAGTCATTGAGTATTGCCTAATTGACTTGGGAAGGGATTTATCATGACATCCATGATAGGTGATTCCATTAAATGTTCCTCCACGGATGTAACAAAGAAACCGCCTTTCGAGTAGATTTGAACCATAAACGGCATACCAAACTAAATTTTGTTGTACATGAATTTTTATGGTCATGATTATTCCTCTTTGTTTTGAAAGAAATGGTCCGAAAGAAACTGTTTAATACTATTTCTTTGCATAAATACATTATTATTTAATTATGATTTTATAGTATGTAAGTTTCTACCGGTCAATAGTTTCGGTGACGACCTCTTTTTCCCTTAACTCATTCTTCAAATATATCCCAACTACTTATTTATTTCGCTCCGTTATTTTTAAAAAAAGTATACCAACAAGCGGGTTACCAATAGCTAGACCATGTCTTTCCTTTTAATTTCTCTGCCAAATCTTTTTCATTTTTAACTTGCAACTTCGAAATATCAAAATACTGTTTACTCCCTTGCATACCGCCACTTGAATCTTATCTGATAGTTGGTCTCCGCTGGCCCACGGTTTCGGCGGCGAGTTCTTTTTGATCCGACCAAAAAGAACCAAAAAGTCGCCGGGGAACCAATGGTTCCCGGACCCTCCTTCATTCATCCCGGTTTTTAGAATGTCTTCGCCATCCATGGCCTTTCGACTGGCAACTAAGCTGAGGCTTCCGCTGTCGACCACTGTTTTTCATCCATGAAAAGATGTGTCGTTCGACTCCCTCCTTGGAGTCTCATTTATGCTTATTGCCTCTGTCTAAATTCTTTACTCTCGATTTTTGCTAACTCCTGACCATTGTTTTCAATTTACAATGTACAATGTACAATTTATAATTTAGGGATGATCCTGGGGTCTCGTTCCCAGGTTCTTCTGGCCGCACAATGCCCTTAGCCCTGATTACTGATTACTGTTCACTGATCACTGATTTCTGCTGACTACTGATCACTGCCCACTGACCACTGTTCCTCTACCCCACATACACCCGCTCATTATGCCACTCCAGATATTCCACTCCCGGCAGATCCATGGTATTTTCCGGCAACACCACCAAACGTCTTCCATGCATCGCGTAATAGTCCCTGCCGTTACCGTAGTCTTCTTTGATCCGCCTGCTGACCTCCACCCGATAATCTTTGGTGACCGTCAGGTAACCCCGGTCGAACAAGGTATGCAAATCCTCCCGCAGCAACAGTCCGTTTCTGACCTCATGGGGGCCGTTTTGGGAGTAAGGTTTGATATGGGAAGCGTTTAACACCGGCAAGGTCTTTTCGCCGGTGATGGCGCAGCGGCGTTGGTAGGCGTCGGTGACCAGGACCCGGAAAGCGCCTTGGCCGAGGCGGGGACGGGTCAGGTAAGGGTCGCCGTAGCGGTCGCTGACAGCAACGGCAGTCGGTTCGCGGTATGATTCATTGAGGGTTACATTTTGTCTGTTGATTCTTTCTTTTACCTGGTCCCAAATGTTTCTTCCGAGTTCATCTTGGGTGTCGAAGGTTTTTCCTTGGGTGAGATTCTTGGGCCAAAAGGTGGAGACATCGATCCAGTCTTCTTCTGGGAAGAAAAACGGTTCGGAGAGGATGATGCAGCCGATGATGGGGTCGATCTCATTTTTACCCTCTTTGGAACGGTATTTTTGAATGGCGGTTCTCAAAGTCTGATAATCGGGTGTGCCGTTCTTTTCACCGAAGGCGTCCCAAGCCAAAGAGATCGGGAGGAAGGTATGACGGACGAAGAAACCGCCGCCGACTATATAATTGTATGGGCTGTGGAGTTTGAACAAAAAGGGCGCGCCGGGTTCGATGGCTTTAAACCCGGTTTTGCCACCGGGCTGCCAAAAGTTGATTTCGTCGGGATGAAGGTTAGATAAAAAGTGAAACCATTGATTGTCAGTGACGGCTAGATAGAATTTCATTGTAATATCCTCTTTAAAACTTTAAGCCTCATCCTCTGATAATGTTAATGTCCAAATTCTTTTTAAAGGAATTTCAGCCTTTATCTCCTCATCGAGTTTATCATAATGTTTTAATAGTTCATCTATTATCGAGTTTTGGTCCCATAGCCTAACCCGAAAAAATTGATTTGGTATTTCTTTATCAACTGATGTTTTAAAACCGCCCCAAGATACTAATAATCCCTGATCAGCGTTAAAATTTTGCATAACACCAATTAATTGATCTAAAGTAGGTCTATCTATTGGAGAATCTGTAGATTTTACCTGTACACAAATTCTCGGTCGACCAAAACCCAATTCTCCCGGAGCGGCTAGAATATCCACTCCTTTGTCAACTCCTTCCGGGCTACGGTAAGTCGTATAACCTTGAGCTTGTAAAATCGCTTCGATAATTTTTGTCATACCATGTCCTTTAAATTTTCTAATGATATGTTTAGCGATATTGTCCTTTGCGATTTGTTCCAAATCATGGGCATCATCTTCTGTTTCATCCGAAACCTCAAAATTAGTTATTGGAACAGATGAATTAGACCTCCATTTATTTTTCTCCATTTCTTTAATGCGTTTTTCTGCTTCATTTCGGCTAATACGGCAGACCGTCATAAATGCCCCAAATGAATATAATAAATCCTGATCAAAATTTGTTCTCGGGATATCAGTCGCAAACCAATCGACATTACGATAATGATAATAAGGATCTCCTTGTTTCAAATCAAAAACATAGTCACCGACTATTTTCCCAATATGTATTGCTGGTTTTAATTTGCTAGGCAAGATAACCCAATCACCAACCTTCATTTCATGGGCGATTGGCCAGATTTGACCGGTCCAATTACGGGATTTTGCTGGTTTATGGTGCGGCCATTTTTCTCTTAAATAATTATATAAATCAATTTTTTCCTTGAATGTTCGTAAATCAACCGTTAGATCTTCCCATGTAAGGTAAATCCGTTTATCTGCTAAAAATTTGTTTTCATATTCCCCTAAACTTCCTGCACGGAAAAGCCATAGTGACATGATAGTCCTCCTTCCACTTGTTATTAATCTTTAACTAATTAAGCTATTGTTTAATCAGAAAAATCAGAGTAGCTTCATCAATGTTTCACTCAATAAAATATTTTCATTGTAGACAATATTTTTTGAGAACGTCTTGGGTGTCAAATATTCTTAGGGTAAGAAAGAAAGTATGAAGTGGATAAAAACCTTACAACTCCCCCCGAAACGCTTTCTGCATCAAGCTATTAAAACAATTTTCCATTTCTATAAGGCTTCTTTCAAATAGCTTTTTCTTATGTAAAACTCTCTCAACAATTTTTGCATACTGATTTTGAAGTTCAACTGGAGGTATAATTATTTTTATTTTTTTTAATTCTTCAGCATTAATATTGGCCATTCCCACAATATTCTTTGCCATTGATAACAAGATTCTCTTTCCATGTGGAGAATTCAAATAAGCTGCAATAAATTCAGAATTTGCTTTTTGGTTCGGTATTAATTTAATTAAATAGCCTGCAAAAGCCATAGGTTCATCTTCTCGAAAAACAGCAGTTTTACCAACAAGTTCTTTACTATTTGTTCGGTTAAATAATAACTCTCCCTTTTTAACTAAATATTTCTCTTGCTCTATTTCATCTAAATCAATATATTTTAGAGAAGAAAAATCCCAAGCACCATCATATGTGATATTATTCATTCTTAATATTGGATAAGTTGATTTTTCCTCAGTAGCTTTTTTACTTGTGCCATATTGTGTTTCTAAAGTCACGTCGCCAATAGTACCTACTTCCCATCCCTTCTCATTCTTTACTGGATCACCAAACATCTCCAAAAACATCGACCGCAAAAACTCATCCAACAACCGAATCGTCTCCTGTCGCTTCCGCCGAACCGCATCCGCCTTATCCAAAATGGCAACAATACGTTTTTGTTCAGAAAGAGGAGGTAATGGAATTGTTTGCTCAAGATATAACTTAATATTTAGATTTCGTAAACCACTAGTTGTATTATTAATTCTTTTAAGAATTTGTCTACCACTTTCAGATATTAACCAATAATATATCCACTTTGGCTCAGCTAAATCTTGATTCGGGCGTAGACGTAACATAAAATTTGAAAAATAATATTTACGTTTGTCTTGTGGTTGGGTAAATAAACAACACTTACCAATTAGTTCAGGGCTACCACTAGATTTAGTGACAATAATATCCCCATCTTTTAATACTTTAGAATTTAAATCTTTTCCAGATAATTTTCTCCAAGCTGTATCTTGTAGATTTAACTTGAAATCAATTATATTAGTACTTCGTAATACAGGAAAATCTATATTTAAAGACCCTTCTTCTCCCCATACCCCACTATCAGCAAGAACCAAAATTTCTTTAAGTTTAATTGTCTTCATCCCACCATCTTCTCCAATTCATCCAAATCCTGCTGTATCTCCTTTTCCAACTCTTTCAACCGCGCCAAAATTACCTTCGGCGGATCATACTCCACTTCCTCATGGACCACCTGTTTGTATCGGTTAATCGATAGGTCATACCCATTCTCCACAATCTCCTGCTTCGGCACAAAAAACGCTTTCCCGGTCCGGTCGGTGTCTTTAGCCGGATCTTTTTCCTTCCACCGTTTCAAAATATCCGGAATATCATTGGCCTCAATCGGGTCCCGTTTATCATCCAGGGAAAACCCGTCCGCCTCCATATCATAAAACCAGACATGGTCCGTCCGGCCGCCCTTAGTGAAGATCAAGATCCCCGTCGATACCCCGGCATAAGGTTTAAAGACCCCGGAAGGCATGGAGATTATCCCTTCCAATTGGTTCTCCTCCACCAACAACCGGCGAATCTCCTTGTGGGCTTTGGAGGAACCGAAAAGCACCCCGTCCGGAACGATACAGGCGCAGCGGCCGCCCAAGTCCAAGATCCTCAGGAAAAGCGCTAAAAACAACAACTCTGTTTTTTTAGTATTAACTACGCTTTTTAATTTGGAGTTAATGTCTTTTTCGTCAAGATTGCCTTTGAATGGTGGATTCGCCAGTACAATGGTGTATTTATTCTCCTCCTCATACCCGGAGGAAAGGCTGTCGGCATAGCGGATGTTCGGTTCGTCAATCCCGTGAAGCATCATATTCATCGCCGAAATCCTCAGCATCGAGCTGTCAAAGTCAAACCCGAAAAACATTTCTTTGCGGAAATAATTCCAGTCGGGAAGTTTGTCCCCGATTTTGTCGTGAACAATGCCGTCCTCATCGGTAAACACCGCCTCTGGCGAGGTATATTTCTTCAAAATATACTCACTGGCGGCTACCAAAAACCCGGCGGTGCCGCAGGCCGGATCGCAGATCCGATCCTCAATCGACGGATCTAACAGCTCCACCATCATTTGAATGATATGCCGGGGCGTGCGGAATTGGCCGTTCACGCCGGAGATCTGAAGCTTCGATAACAAATATTCATAGAGATCGCCCTTGGTATCCTGGTCGTCCATATTGAGCCCATCGATCAACTGGACCGCTTCATATAACAAACTCGGTTTTTGAATCAAAAATACCGCATCCTTCATGGATTGGGTAAAAGCCGAGTCGCCGTTGGTTAAGGATTTGATAAACGGGAAAATCTTATTGAGCATCAGATCGTACATGGTCTGCGGATCAAGATTCTTGAACCGCCGCCAACTATAGGTTTCTTCCGGAAAGATGCTCTGATATTTTTCTCCGGTCCGGTTCGCTATCCGCTCTCTAAGCATCTCCCGGTCATCCAACCGTTTGATAAACAATAGATAGGAGATCTGTTCCACCACGGTCAAAGGATTGGAAATACCCCCAGACCAGAAACTATCCCAAAGCCGGTCGATTTTGTTTCGTGTTGCTGAGTTTAACATTTGCAAGCCTCCGTTAAGATAAACTTATGTATGTTATTATTTTAGGCTCTAAGTCCTTTTGCTTGTTAATCCGTTCTATTCCTTTTGTAGTTTCTGTCTGCTCTAACCCTCATCCTTGCCTCCTCCCAACATTGGGAGAAACGAAGGCCCTGTCAAAGTCACCCAAAATCCAAACCCCAAAAAGCCTGCAACGCCCAACAGTTCGTTTCTCCCTCGAGGGAGAAAGACAGAATGAGGGGTGGACAAAAATTTCAACGAGGGCCGGGCCCTAATACTCAACTTCTCTAACTTTCACCCGATACGGCTCAATCAGTGATATCACTTCATCATTTAACCGTTTATCGGGAAAGACCCCGTCAATCCCTTGACCGTTTACCGCCAAATATTGGTCTTTATACAGACTGGCGAAAGAAATACCCCGATTCTTAATAATATCATTTTTAATCATATCCAGCACTTTAATCTGTGTCGCCGAAATGGATGGATGTGCATAAATGAAGAACTCAAACCGTTTATTTAATTCCGCTTCGTCAACTCCGACAAACCTCCTTAACAAACCATCCAGATCATCTTTGCTGATATGAGCGTTCGCAGCTAATTCATCCAAAGTAAAATCAAACTTCCCGGAATCAAACAACTGGTATACCGTATGGCTGTCCAATTCGGTGAGTTTTTCACCCTTACGGATCTTGTAAATTACCAGTTGCATCTGCATCTCATTTTGCAAAGCAGTCTCCACCCGTTTGACATATTCATCCATATTCAAAGTAGGGGCGTGAAAACCATCGGTAATCTGTTCAATCCGTTGTCCGCCATCGGTAAGGTTCAAAGTCAAATATGGCCTGCCCATCAAATTACCCCGGAACTTCATTAAGTCCCGTAATGTCTTCCGGCAATGTTCTAAATCATCATAATTCATACCGGTCCAAACTTCCCGGTTCATCAATTGAAGCACATAGTCCCGCACTCCTTGAAACTGATTTAAGTTAAGCTTCAACCGTTGTAGCTCAAAAATCATCTTTTCAACTTGCCGCCCATAGTTATGGTCGCCGGTCAATTGGGCCAACTCCATCCGATGCAACTCATTATCGAACCAGATAGCGTCCAGTTGGCCTTCGACATCGACCCATTGCATCAAAGGCGCAATCTCCATTCGCAAAATATTGAGCAAATTATCATTCACCGCAAGCCAAACTTGATCCGGTTTCAAGCTTTCTAAAACCTTCCATTTTTTCTTGACTTCAATCGATCTTTCCGGAAGAGCGGCAATGTCGTTACGGAGCAAAGCGATTATTTCCTCCCGGCGCGTTAAATTACCTTGCCGGTTAAAGAACTCCAACAACCGGATTCTTAATTCGAACCTGACTTGCAAGGCGGATTTGGATTCGGACGGCAATTCGCCCTCGGGGTGAATGTCAAAGAACCGGAAATTGCCCCAATGATCGAAGATAATAAAAATTTCCTTATGTTTTCCGGGGCCAAACAAATTCTCACAGAGCCGGGTCCCCCGGCCAATCATTTGGAGAAACTTGACTTTCGAATAAACCGGCTTGGCGAATGAAAGATTCACTACCTCCGGAACGTCAATTCCCGTATCCAACATATCGACGGAGATCGCAATCCGGGGCCGGTCCTTTTCCTTAAAATCGTTCAACAAATCTTCATGATTTTTGATTTTAGAATGAATGATCGCCGCCAACTTGCCTTGATATTGGGGATATAGTTCGTTGAAGATTTTTAACAAGAATTCGGCATGCCGGATATTGCGGGCAAAGATAATCGATTTGCCAATGGTGTCTCCCACCTTAATTCCCCGGTTCATTAGGGTCTGTAAGATAAAAGCGTTGGTATCGTAGTTGGTGACAAACTCCTCCAAAGCTTCCCGGTCAAAGTCAATCAGTTCTTCGGAAAGCCCGTCTTCCTCCAGTTGGCGTTTCTGCTCTTCCGTCAAATCATCCCAATGGATTCCTTTACGTAGGAAATTAGTGGTTGCCTCCCAAGGCTGGTAACGCAACAAATAAGGCGGCACGTGACTATAAGCTTCTTCGTATGAATAATGGAAAGTAGGATCCCCATTCGGGCAACCGAAGAATTTGAAGGTATTGCGATTGATAAAATCCACCGGCGTGGCGGTCAGTCCTAAAAGATAAGCGTCGAAATATTCCAAAATATCTTTGTAACACTTATAAATACTCCGGTGCGATTCGTCGGCGATAATCAGATCAAAGAATCCCACATTATATTGGTCATAGTAATTGATCATCGTTTGATAGGTGGCAAAGTAGATACACGCTTCCCGGTTGTCAATAGTTTCCGGTGTAATCCTAACTCTGGGGCAGTCCGGCAAAAATTCTTTAAAACTGTTCTTTCGGTCCATCGCTTGCTTTACTAATTCGTCCCGGTCCGCCAAAAACAAAACCCGTTTTACCCAATTGGTTTGAAGCAAGCCTTTGACCAAAGCAATAGCGGTGCGGGTTTTACCGGAACCGGTGGCCATTACCATCAAAGCCCGCCGTTTCCCTGCTTCAAAAGCTTCATAAACCCGCTTGATTCCTTCGATTTGATAAGCCCGCCCCGCGATATTCGGGTCAATTTGAACGGTTTTCAAGGATTTCTTAGTCTTGCGTTGTTGTACCAAAAACTCTAAATTATCATAAGAGTAAATCCCCCACACCTGCCGAGGCCCGCTCGACACATCATCCCACATCCAAGTTTCATGTCCATTGGTATAATAAATCACCGGTCTCACTTGATGCATTTGTTCCAAAGCGTCCGCGTACAACTTTGCTTGGTGCTGCCCGGTCGCCGGACTTTCCGAAGTCTTTTTGGTCTCAACCAAGGCAATTGGCTTACCGACATTATCAAAGAGAACGTAATCGACATAACCCTTGCCGCTGGGACTGGGAAAAGGACTGACCGGTAATTCCGTCTTAACTTGTTCCGGATTCTCAACATCCCAACCGGCTTCTTTTAACATCGCATCGACAAGTTTCACCCGAGTTTCGGCCTCAGTTAAACCCAAATCATTGGTAATAGCCGCCAAATCCTTCTCGACTCGTTGGGGATCCGGTTGCGCCAACTCAAGCTGTTTCTTTAAAGCTTCTAACTCTGCTTGATGGGCTTTGTTTAATTCTTCCTTTACCTTTTCGAGTTCTTGGAAGTAATCGATCTTAGTCCCTTTTTCGGTTATTTTTTCAACCTGTTTTTCCGGCCAAATAAACTTTTTAGGTATGTCCGCCCGGAAACCTGTTACTTTAACATAAAACCAAGCGGATAATTTAAAGATGCTTTTGATACATTCTTTAGCATCTTTGAGATCGCCATAATTATCATGGGCAGCTTTATTCCCGATCCGGCGCACCAAAGTAAAAAGATCAACCACCGCCGGATTGAGACCTTTAATGCTGCTTAAACGGTTGATCTTTTCGTAAAAATTAGCGCCAAAATCAACATCAACTCGATAATATACTAAAATCAGGTCGATGAGCTTTTCAGCGAATAACCTTGTTTTAAAAATAGCCGCATTCGGATCGCTATTTAAATAATCTTCAGCGAGCCGAGCGGTATCAAATAAATCCGGCCATTTCCCCTTGAGAAAATCGAAATTGGACATATAATCACCATAAATATTAATCCAATTAAATATTAATATTCGTTATTTTCCAACAACATCCTTCAATATCAAACACTCAATGTCATAAAACAAGGTTTTCACTCCTATTTTCGCTTAATAAATCCTGCCCATCCATTAATCCCATGAATCCTAGTCCGGACAATGGTTTTAAAACTCATTAACTTCTATCTTTAATTTTCAACTATGCCCCAAAAACCCTTCAGCCGACGCATTGTTGCGCCACCGCCGGACTCAAAAGTCTGCCATTTCAACCCAATTAATTATCTATAATCTAATTCCATCCAAACCCTGTATTTCCTGCAATAACAAACCAAGACCCATCGCCAAAGCAGTATATCGCATAAGCTTTGTAATGAATACAAGTATCTATGAAAAAGATAATTGGTAAAATGTAAAAATGATGCCGTGGGTTCGTCATACTTTGTTCTCTATCAACCCCCAAATCGCACCTAAGGCATATCCCGACTCCATGGATGGAGTCGAGCGTCGCTTCTTTTCATGGATGAAAAACAGCGGTCGCCAACGGAAGCCTAATCCTTCAATCATATCGCCCTCGAAGCGCCACGGAGTCCGGTGAAACCGGGCTTTGGAACGCTTTTAACACTTAGCCGCGGGTTTTAACCCGCGGCGGACAGAATCAATGCTCCCACCATACCCCATTTCCCATCAAACGCTTAACAAAGTCCAAACCGGGCATACTACCATCGAGGTGATCATCATGCGCACCCTTTGGAAAGGCGCCATCAGCTTCGGTCTGGTCAATGTCCCTATCAAAATGTACACCGCCACTGAGAAAAAGGAGATCAAATTCAACTATCTCCATGAAAAATGCGGTTCGCCCATCAAATACGAACGCCGCTGCCCGGTCTGCGGCGTGGAAGTCCCCCTCGAAGAGATCGTCCGGGGTTATGAATACCAAAAAGGCCAATACGTGATCTTAAAAGACGAGGATTTTGAGAGCATTCCCAACGAGCGGACCAAGACCATCGATATCCTGGACTTCGTCGAGCTGGCGGAGATCGACCCGATCTATTTCGAAAAAAGCTACTATCTCGAACCGAGCCAGGGCGGGGAAAAAGCTTACGCCCTTCTCAAAAAAGCCATGCTGGAAACGGACAAGATCGCCGTCGCCCGGGTCACCATCCGCTCCAAGGAAACCCTGGTCGCGCTCCGCGTCTACCAAAACGCCCTCGCCATGGTCACCATCTTTTATCCCGACGAGATCCGTTCCACCGCCGGGCTGACCGGGCTCCAGACCGAACCGAAACTGCACGACAACGAAGTCCAAATGGCCACCAGTTTGATCCAAAACCTTTCCGGCCATTTTGACCCTGCCAAATACACCAACAACTATCGCCAAGCCCTGATGGAGATCATCCAGACCAAGATCGCCGGCGGCGAAGTCGCCCAAGCACCCGAACGCGAGACCGGCAAGATCATCGATCTCATGGAAGCCCTCCGCGCCAGCATCGCCGCTACCGAAAAAGAAAAACCCGCCCCAACGCGCAAGAAACGCACCACTCGCGCCAAGACGGGATGAGTTTAACTGAGAGTTGGTTTCTGAAGGTTAGTTCCCAGTTCGAAACTGAAAGTGAATTCTGAATGCTCGTTCCCTGTTCGCCAGTTCGAAACTGAAGGTTGGTTTTGAAGGCTAGTTCCCTGTTCACAACTGAAAGCTAATTCTGAGGGCTAGTTCCCAGTTCACAGCTGAAGGTTGGTTCTGAAAGCTAGTTCCCAGTTTTCCAGTTTTAGTCGCCCACCCCGGCATGCCGGGGCACGTAAAAGATGAAAATGAAGAAAGCGAGCGATCTCCGCCGGGGGTTAAAACCGCCCGGCTGGATATATAAAACCGTTCTAAATCCCTTACGGGATCGGCTACCCTACGCTATCGGCTTCGAAGCATCACGGAGCCCGGGAGACCGGGCTTTGGAATGCTTTTCACACTTAGCCGTGGGTTTTAACCCGCGGCGTACAGAATCATTTGAAATTTACCATGTTATTTTCTAAGCAGTTTAATGGTTGACTCGCTTCGCTTCCGGCCAAAACGGACCCTTGGGGACTATTCTTTTCCGGTCGCCCAATAATGCCAGGGAGGCCTTTTCATAAAACTCCGGATCTTCGCCGGATATGGAAAGCCAGTTCAAATAAGGCCATTGTAGTTCGAGATGAAGTTGTACCGGGCGTTTCGACCTTCGCGCCACTGGAATCCCCCTCACAAAATACTACCGTTACAACATTCGCGTCTCCATACCCTTATTCCTGCTGAAATTTTCAATCTTTTTTCGTTAAAAACCGTTTAATTCTAAGCTTCTTCCGAAATCTCGTCGCTCAACTCATTGAGATCATCGCTTTGGTATGGAAAATGGACCGCCAAAAGCTCTCCCACGGAGCTGATGCCATGGCAAACCCCGTCCGTAAACCGGCCTTCCTTAAAGAAATGACCCATCCGCTCCTTGGTCTCCTCCCAAAAGTTCTCCGGAACCACCCGGTCGATCCCCTGATCGCCGATGATCGCGAACCGCCGGTCCTTGGTGGCCAAATAGATCAGCACCCCGTTCCGGAGCTTGGTCCCGGTCATTCCCAATTTCTCAAAGACCTCTCTCGCCCTGGCGAGCGGGTCTTTTCCGGAACCGGATTCCACATGGACCCGGATTTCGCCGGATGTTCTTTTTTCAGCCGCTTCGATGGCCGCCAAAATTTGTTCTTTCTCTTTATCTGTAAAGAACGGTTTCGTTTTCAAAACTCCCAACATAACCGCCAGCCTCCTTATAAAATCAGGCATAAGGCAAGAGGCACGAGGCATGAGTATTGCTAAACTAATCCTTTGAAGCCTATTTTGCAATTCAATGACCGACGGATCATGTCTGCTACTCATCGCTCATACCAAAAACTGTAAACTGGTTACTGTTAACTGTCAACTGTTTTACCAGCCCCCGCTGGCCCCGCCGCCTCCGAAACTGCCGCCGCCGCCTCTAAAACCACCACCTGAGCTTCTTCCGCTTCCGAAACCGCCCCTGCCGCCCCAATATGTCGGCCTGCTATAGCCCCGGTAATAACGACGTCCATAAGTTTGATAACCGCCGCGCCGGCTTGAAATAATCGACAAAAAGGCGATAATCATCGCTGCGATAAAAGCCGCCGGGAAGGAGTTCCCTTTTTCGCCCCGCGCCCGTGCCGTCGGCGAACCCTCAAAAGTATAATCGGGAGTGATCGCCTTGATAACCGCGATTACCCCGGCAGTAATCCCCCCGTAAAAATCCCCGTTTTGGAACCTGGGGGCGATCTCTTCCCTGATAATCAAGCCCGCTCTCCCGTCGGGCACCGCTTCTTCCAACCCATATCCGACTTCCAGGCGGATCTTCCGTTCCCGGTTGGCGATTAGCAAAATCGCCCCATTGTCGCGTCCTTTGACGCCGGGTTTATTCAACTCGAATAATCTTTCGGTGAAGTCCGTCAATTCTTCCTCTTCCAAACTGGGAACGATAACCACCAGAATTTGATTCTCGGTTTTTTGGGCGTATTGATAAAGCGCGTTTGATAATTGGTCCCGCTGGCTCTCGGTTAAGATCCCCGCCCGATCAATCACATATTGATCGATTTTAAAAGGTTCCAACCCAAAAGCCGCGCCCGCAAACCGCCCCATTAAAAAAAGGGCGATGATCAGACCGAACCATCGCTTATTCATGAATTTCCCTCCATCA
>JAAYHS010000120.1 GCA_012735315.1 Bacillota bacterium
CAAACGGTAGACTTTTTTATCCGTTAGCCGGTTATTAGCCATAAATCCATGGCCTATTTTTTTATCTTATCAAAAAACCGCGCCTAATACGGCGTTTTTGATCTTTTCTTGAGAGAATCAACATACCATTTTCACAACCGGACAAAATAATAGTAGTTATGCTATTATTACCGCTTTTAGAAAGGCTAAGAATGAAAAAAAACTACTGATTGGTTTTTTGCGGGTCTGGTTGCCGGGGCAATCGGCGGAACAGGAATAATTCTCTTAAATACTCTTTTGCTTCTGTTAGGCATTAAACACGGAACTTATTGGGAAGCAATGGGAGGTCTCTTCTATAACAAAGAGTTGCTAAAGACTTGGTCCGCCCAAATTCACGGTATGATTGACGCTATTGGAGTGTCCGCCGTAAATGGAGTGTTGTTGGGTGGCGTCCTGTTTTTTACGGGAATAGACTATCTTTACGCCAAAAGCGTGACTTTGAGCGCGGCGGGAGCTTATTTCCTTTTTTTAGTAGTTTATCCTCAAACGGGTTTAGGTAAGGATTCATTGATTGTGCCCTGGGTCGCTTTATTTGGTCATACAGTTTTTAATGGAGTGTTAACCGGTTATATATTGAAGAAAATTTGTCTTTTCAAAAAATAAGCTTAATATCGTTATATGTTTTCTTAGCTTTTCAACCTTGCGTGCAGGAACAGTTAGACCGGAACGTTTCAAAAGCAAAAATTAAAAAACCGCCACCCGGAACCCGGAACGATTTAACAAAAAACCCCCGTCAACTAACGAGGGTAAATAACCTGATGGTGCCGAAGGCGGGATTTGAACCCGCACGCCCGTAAGGACACTGCGCCCTGAACACAGCGCGTCTGCCAGTTCCACCACTTCGGCATATTTCGTAACCATTATTATACTCGATCTTCTCCCTTCTGTAAAGAGGCGTCGTTCGATCATCCTCAGGAAATTGATCCCTGCTTTCCTCCTTATGCAGGACAACTGGAAAAGATCTTGAAATCTTTAACTTAATTTATTACTATGGATACAATAGCGTTCAATAATAGATTTTATAATCACGGAGGTATCACCATGTCCATTTCCAACAAAGTAAGAGACTGCCTAAGCCGTTCCTCCTGGATCCGCAAAATGTTCGAGGAGGGCGATCGACTCCGCGCTATTCACGGCGCGGACAAAGTCTACGATTTTACTCTCGGCAACCCCGATCTGGAACCTCCGGCCGAATTTAAAACTGGCCTTCGGGAACTGGCCGTTAATCCCGTCCCCGGAATGCACAAATACATGAGCAACGCCGGCTATCCCGAGACCCGAAAAGCGGTGGTGGCTTACTTGAATGCCAAAACCGGCTTGAATCTGACCGAAAACAACGTGGTAATGACCGTCGGCGCCGGCGGCGCACTGAATGTGGTCTTTAAAACCATCCTAAACCCTGGCGATGAAGTAATCGTCTCCGCCCCCTATTTCGTGGAATACGGTTTTTATACCGACAACCACGGCGGAAAATTGGTAGTAGTCAATTCCAAGCCTGACTTTCAATTGGATATAGCCGCCATTGAAAAAGCGATCACCCCCAAAACCAAGGCTATCTTGATTAATTCGCCCAATAACCCCACCGGCGTGATTTACACGGAAGCGTGCCTTAACGAGTTGGCAAAACTAATCGCCAAGAAAGAAAAGGAGTTAAACTCCACAATTTATCTCGTCTCCGATGAACCATACTCGGCCCTTGTTTATGACGGAGTCAAGGTCCCTCAAGTATTAAGTATTTTCGCGCACAGCCTGTTGGTGACCTCTCATAGCAAGGATTTGGCCCTTCCGGGGGAACGCATCGGATACATCGCATTCAATCCCAAAATCCCCGACGCCGAACTCCTCTTCGACGGCCTGGTCTTCGCCAACCGGGTGCTGGGTTTCGTCAACGCCCCCGCCCTGATGCAAAGGCTGATTGCGGACTTACAAGGAAAGTGCGTCGGCGTGGAAATCTACCGGGAACGCCGCGATCTCTTATATAACCATTTGACCTCAATCGGCTTCGAAGTGGTCAAACCCCAAGGAGCTTTTTACCTTTTCCCGAAAAGCCCGATTCCGGATGATGTGGCCTTCATCCGGTCCGCGGTCAAATACAATCTCCTGCTGGTGCCTGGAAGCGGTTTCGGGACTCCGGGCTATTTCCGGATCGCTTACTGCGTTTCCAAGGAAACCATTCTCAACTCCCTCCCGGCCTTCACCAAACTGGCCGAGGAATATCAATTGAAACAATAAATAATACATAACGGCGGCGAGAAAAGACCCTTCGCCGCCGTCCGCCTTACGTCTTTGATCTAGATCCGCTGTTTCACTTTTTCGTAAAAGTAGATCGCTTTCTTATGCTCCGCGGGATAGTCGGCCGGAGTAAATATCTTCAATGCTTCTTCCAAAGAAGCCAGCGCTTTGGCGAGATTCTCTTCCCGTTCTTGCAATTCGGCGAGCATCGCATAAGTTTCACCCATGCTAAACCGGACCATAGCGTAATCATACGGGTATTTCTCAATGGTAAAAACGGTTAACGCCCCTTGAAAAGCTCCCATTGCATTCAGCAGCCGGTCGGCCCGAAATTCGTTGTATTCGTTGATGCTGTCGAAAACGTAATTCTTAATCATTTCCGCCATCGCCTTATAAGTGATGCCGATCCGCATCGTATTGACGGCGAATTCTTTCGGATAGCGATCGATTGTATAATATTGCAATGCCGATTCATAAGCGGTAATCGCTTTTTGATATACCTCTCGCTTGTCCTCGGTTACCTCGGCCAGCGCGCGGTACAGATCTCCCAAACGGTTCCGGAGACGGCCGCCTCGCTCCTTATCCCCGGTAACCTCCAGGATGGGAACGGTTTCTTCCAACGTTTTAATCGCCAAATCCAGATAATGCTCTTTTTGCTTTTGGGTCGCTTTTTCAACATAGGTTTCGGCCAATTCTTCATTTAAACCCGCGAAGTCAAGGGGCTGTTTTTCAAAATTCAATAATTGACGCGCGTCTTGGTAATGGCTAATCGCTTTTTGGAGATTGCTTTCCTTATTCACCACTTTGGCAAAATCCCGGTATGCGGCAGCCAGCCTTTTATGGGCCTCCGCTTGTTCCGGGATCCATTGCTTGGCGACGCTGATTTTTAATGCCGATTCAAAGGCCGCAATCGCTTTCCCGAAATAATCAGGTTGGCGCCCGGCAATTCCCCAATATTGATATGCTTCCCCCAAACCGGTTTGAAGCTTTCCATATTCAAAGGGCATCTTCTCCGGATCGCAGATCCCCAACGCCGCCTCGTAGTCTTGAACCGTTTGCATTAAGAGTTCCTCTTGAAAACAACCCCTGGCCGATTTTAGTCTGGCCATACCCAAATTCAACCGACCCTCGATAAACTCACCGGGATGGGTTTGGGGATCGAAAAGGCCGACCGCTTCTTTAAATGCGTCAATCGCTTTATTCAGATATTCCGTGCCCGTTTCACTCTCGGCCAGCGCCCAATATGCCAAACCGAGATTGTTTTGGGTAATCGCGTGCCGCAAAGGGTTTTGCCGTGGATTGTAAATCCGGAGCGCATTTTGAAATTGATTAACCGCCTCCGTCAAATGTTGAGCGCTGTCTTTCCGCTTCGCGATCAGATTATGAATGATTCCCAGATTCAAATGAGTTGAAGCCCGGAGTTCCGAGGCGGGAGAGAGAGTTTCAATCTTTAAAATTTCTTCAAAATAATGCACAGCTTTATCCAAATAAAAATCCCGGTTCCGGATTTTCGAGTATAATTTGCAGGCCGATCCCAGATTATGCAATATAAAAGCATAACCCAAGGGATATTCAGCCGCTGAAGTTAAGGCGGTCAATACATCCTTACAGATCTCCATCGCCCGGTTCAAGTTGGCTTCCTCATTGTTAACCCGCGCCAAATCGATATAAATATTGGCCAGGCTGTTTAAGGTATGGGAATATTCAACCGGATAGTCGCGTAAATTATATACTTGCAAAGCTCCTTCATAAGCGCGAATCGCATCTTGATAAGCAGCCGCGGAACTGCGCAGATCGCCTAAACAATCGAAAGCATGTCCTAAATTATATTGAACCCAAGCATAGGTGGAAGGCATCTGCTCCTTGGGGATCATCCGTAAGGCCTCTTCCGAGTGTTTGGCCGCCGCCTCCAGATTCGTTTCGCGCTCCCGGTAATCCGCTAAGGCGTTGTAAGCGGCTCCCAAATATAGGGATACCATTGGATATTCGAACCCGTTCTTATCTTTGGCGACAGCCGGTAATGCCTTTTCCAAGGATGATTTCGCTTTGGTAAAGGCGTCAACCGCCTTTGCGTCATTCGGTTCTCCCTCTCTGAATTGCTCTAACAGACTAAGAGCGCCCCCCAGATTAAGCTGGAGAACTCCGTACTCCCAATCGTTCTCCTTATATGAACCCAGCCCTTCTTCAAAAGCGGCGACCGCCCTAACCATACCTTCGGCATCCTCTTTTAAAAAAGCCTGCTTCCGGTAGAGCAGTCCCTCGGCAAGCTTGAGATAGCCGTACACCTTTGCCTCCCGGTTCTTGTTGACTTGATTGAAAAGGCTGGATATATAAGCCAAACCTTCATCAAACTTAAGTCCGTCCACTAATTGAGCGACATTATTGAGATGAACGGCCATCTCCGTCTGGGTCTTGGGTTTCGTAAATTCGGTTCTTTTAACGTCAAAGATTAGATACTTGATGAATTTCATTCTGATCTCCGTTGTTTAGTTTTTTATAGTTTCAAAGCCGGGCTTTTAACACCGACACTTGATCATCATAAGGCCATAACTTGCCGATTACTTCCCGGACCTTCTCCGGATCGCCGCTGGTGTAAAAAGTTGCGTAGCCGCCGTCGGTTCTCGGATTCAAGATCCGATTTTGCTCCAATACCCGGACGGTTTGTTTGGCGATCGCTAAACCGGTATCCAAAACCGTCACCTTGGCGCCGACGATTTTTTTGATCATCGGAATCAAAAAAGGATAATGAGTGCATCCCAGGACCAGAGTATCGATTCCTTTTTCCAATAACGGATCGAGATATTGATGTAACAAAGCCCCGGTCTCCGGAGTGTCCAGTTTTCCATCCTCCACCAATTCAACAAGGCCCGGAGCCGGCTGAGTAAAAACCTCTACTCCGGTTCCAAATCGCTCCACCAAAACTGAAAAACGGATCCCGTTCAAGGTCATACTGGTGGCTAAAACTCCAATTTTCCCATTTTGGGTCAGATCATGGGCCGGTTTTAACGCCGGTTCGACACCGATCACCGGCAACCTCGAAAAAGCCTCCCTGACCTGTTCCAACCCGGCCGCGGTGGCTGAATTGCAAGCCACCACCACCGCTTTAACACCCAACTCCACCAGAAAGGCGGTTACTTTTAAACTCCGGGCGCGTATTTCCGGAACAGGCTTGACGCCATAGGGGCAGTAGGCCGAATCAGCCAGATATATCAAATCCTCCCCCGGTAAAACACGTCTAATCTCTTTCAGAACCGACAGCCCCCCCACTCCGGAGTCAAAAACCCCTATCGCGGCTGAACCGGACAAAACCAACACCTCATTTGATCTTAATCTATGATTATCTTTATATTTTTCCCATGGGTCGTCAAATTTAACCATCAATAATTTGATCTATACTATTCGAGTATCCTCGTGTTAATCCTGCCGGGTTGAATCGTTCCCCTTTCAAGATTCCGGTATTTTATTAACACCAGACATTCATTTTACCCGATTAAATTAAAAATCATCTTTCGAAAAACCGCTAAAATCGGTTTTCAAAAGATGTTCGCGATATACGGAACGCGAAATGAAATAGATCTTAACTGAGTATCGCTTTGATAATTTTTATTACATTATCGGGTTCGAAAGGTTTGACTAAGAAGTGTTTAGCGCCGGCTTGAATGGCTTCCATAACCACCTCTTTTTGTCCTAATGCGCTGCATACAATGATATTGGCATTGGGGTCAATTTCCATGATTTTTTTGATGGCGGTTATTCCGTCCATCTCCGGCATGGTTATGTCCATAGTCACCAAAGCGGGATGGTGTTCCTGGTAAAGGTCGACCGCTTCCAAACCGTTGCCTGCTTCCAACACCTCACGGTAACCATTTTCTTCAAAAATCTTTTTAAGCATCGCTCGCGCCAAATTCGCGTCATCAACCACTAAGATTTTCATGAATACACCCCTCTTACCAGATCCGGGATCCTTTGAACGGGATCCTTTGAGCGAATTGGTATGACAATAATATCTTTCAAGTAATAAGGTTGCAGTTTAAATGAATTTATCTTTATTCCATCAGGCCCCATTGATTGATTTCCATAGCCATTTGACTTAAATTAACAACTTTCATGGCGCCGCCATACTCAACCGCCTTTTGCGGCATCCCGTAAACCACCGAGCTGCTCTCATCTTGAGCTAAGGTAAAAGCTCCTTTGTCGCGCATTTCCTTTAACCCTTTAGCCCCGTCGTCCCCCATGCCGGTAAGGATCACCCCCATCGCTTTTTCCCCCAACGGAGCGATCGACGATAAAGTATAATCAATGGAGGGATTGTAAAATGTATTACCCTGTGGAGGTCCTACTTTAACCCGGTATTCGGAACCCCGATTGACTACGGCCAAACTCTTGCCGCCGGGAACCACCAACGCTCTACCCTTGTCTATCCTATCCCCGTCTTCGGCTTCCTTGACCCGGATAGCTCCAATCTGATCCAAAGTCTGGGCGAAAGCCCCGGTGAACATTGCCGGCATATGCTGAATAATGATTATACCGGGCAAACCCGCGTCCAGAGATTTAAAAATTTCGGTAATTGCGGTAGTCCCGCCTGTAGAAGCGCCGATTGCAATAATCCGATCCGAAATTCCGGTTTGGGGACGGAGGTTCGATTCCTTTACACAAGGCGCCCGTTTCCGGCTTGAAACCGGACTAAGCTTAGCCTGAGCCGCAGTTCTCAGTTTAGTAATAATTTCATTCTTTAAAAGTATGATTCCTTCTTTATAGCTTGTTTGGGGTTTGGCAATAACATCCACCGCACCCAAATCCAATGATTTAATTCCAATTTTACTACTCGCCTGAGTCCAGGCGCTAATCATTACCACCGGGATCGGTTTAAACCGCATCAAGCGCTCTAAAAACTCCAACCCGTCCATCTTGGGCATTACTACATCTAATGTTATAACATCAAATTTTTCTTTCTTCAATAGCTCCATGGCTTCGATAGGGTCACCCACCGACGCCGCCACTTCCAAGTCAGGCGCATCATTAACTATCTCGGTCAACAATTGACGGAATAAAGCCGAATCGTCAATCACTAAAACGCGGTACTTCTGACCCATTAACAATCTCCTTAACGTTTATTTCTTCCGGTAAATACTCCTCTTAACAAAAGTCCAGTTAGGATCGGTAAAATTCAACGATTCCGAGTGGCCTAAGAAAAGGTAGCCACCCGGTTTAAGATAATCATAAAAGCCTTGAATCACTTTTCGTTGCGAATCACGGGTTAAATAGATAAATACATTGCGACAAAAAATCAGGTCGAACTTAATGTGCTCCGGCACATCCAATTTATCGATGAGATTAATCTTCCGAAAATGTACCGTCTCGCGTAATTCGGGCTTAACTTGAAAATAACCCGGTTTCGAGGCCAGCGGCATAAAATATTTTTGTCTTAATTTCCTCGGAATGCCTTCCAGTCTTTCCAGAGGATATATTCCGGCCATTCCTTCCTTCAACTTTACGATACTGATGTCTGATGCCAGAATCCGCAGATCCAAACTCGCTCCGAGAGACTCCTTGATCACAATTGCCAATGTATACGCTTCTTCCCCTGAAGAACACCCGGCGGACCAACACCGCAACTTTCCGGCTTTTTGGTTTTCGGCCAGTATTTCCGGCAGCAATTCATCTTGTAACACTTGAAATTGGTAAGGCTCCCTAAAAAAACTGGTTACATTGGTTGTTACCAAAGAAACGAGCATATTAAATTCGGATTGATCTCGCTCCAACCGTTCCAAATAAGCTTGGTAACTGTCCATATTAAGCTCAACAAGCCTTTTATTCAACCGTGATTGGACCAGATATTTCTTTTGGAGCGTATAATTAAAGCCCAGTTTTTGATTGAGCAGCCGGCATATTTGTTCGATTTCACAGTCGTTAGCTTCTTTGGGTGATTTAAACATCCGGCTTCTCCTCCGGCGCTTTAATCCGTTCAATCATTATTTCTTGATCTTCTCCATCGCCGGCTGAATCTCCCGTTTTTGCACCCGCTTTGATTTCCAGTTCTTTTAAAATATTGTCTATCACTTGATTCGATAACCACTGATCAGTTAGCCCCGAATCGATTGCAATTTCGTCATCATTTTGAAGCGGTTCTTCCGGCAAATCAAGGACTGTGTCCGTTTGTAAGCTTAAAAATATTTCATCAATTTGTTCCGGTTCTAAAATACCGTCGGAGTGAACTTCCGGCACCGGGATTGGCGGCTTATCATCCATATCGGCCTCGGTAAATCCCTCCGCCGGACCTTCATCACCCATCACTTGCAGTTTTTCCTCTTCTTTCTCATTTTCTTGTTCGATTTCGGCTAAAATTCGTTCGATTTCGCTTGAACCCAGTAAATCACCGGAATGGTTTTGCGTTTCATAATCAATTTCCGGCGCCCCGGGTTTTTCAGTTTTCAGCCCCGAGTTAAAAGCGGTTTCGTTTAAGAAATCTTCTAATTCTTGGGGGGTGATCGGGTAATCCGGCGGATCTTCCTTGGTCATCCCGGAATCATCGTTTATCCAAACTTGGTCCATTGTTTCTTCGGTTATTTTCGGTCTTTCCTCCACTACTACGGGCGGCGGTTCGGCCGCTTGTGAAAGCTTCGGTTCCGCCGCGGTTAATTCGAAGGAGTGAGCTTGGTGAGCTTCCACGGAAACGTTCTCCAGCGAGCTTGCTTTTCTTTCATTATTTTGCGCCAAGACGTCCGGAACAACCGCTGGTTTATTTATAATCAAACTTGGCGACCCCGGCGTCTCCTCGGACATAGCCGACGCTGATGAAGCCGGTTTCGTTTCAATAATTTTATCGAGGTTCAGCAGCAGAATCATCTGGTCGCCGAAATTGGCGACGCTTTTCAGATACCTGGTCTTTTCTCCAAGATTAAAATTGCCGATTTGTTTGATTAAATTCACCGGAACCATCAGTAAATCCAAGACCCGTTCAGCGATGATCCCAAAGGTTGTCGGCCCGGAGTCGATTACGATAATAACGGTGTTGGCGCCGTAGGCGAGCGGCTCCAGTCCGAAAACAAGGCGTAGATCGACGATGGGAATAAGTTTGCCGCGGAAATTGCTCATTCCTTGCGCATTAATAAAATTATGGGGCATTGCCAAGGGCTTTGAATACTTAACAAGTTCCAACGTTTTTTTGGCCTCTACCCCGAATTTTTCATCATCAACCGTAAAAATAACGTACGGTTCGGTTTGTTTGGCTTCCTGATGGCCGGCATCGTTATTTCCTATAGAATGACTGAATTTCAGCATCACTTCAACCTCTTCGGCAATTAATTAATCTAAATTATTAATTGGTTCCGAATCAATATTTTGTTTGTAAATTACGGGTATTTATCAATAAAGCGATTTCTCCGCCTCCCAAAAGAGCGGCTCCCGAAATTACCGGGTTGTGCGGAAAAGCGGAATTAATTTGTTTAATGACGACTTCTTCCTGACCGACCAATTCATCGACGATCAAACCCATCTTGCCGTTGCTGTTTCTGGATACTATCATTGGGACTTGCTCTAGATCAAACCCATTTTTCACTTTAAACAATTTTCTGAGGTCTACTACCGGGAAAGCTTCCTGGCGTAAAGTATAAACCATCTGCTCGGCGACTGTATGAATCTCATTTTTATTAATTAATACATTTTCCACAATATCCACCGACGGGATTCCAAAGATTTGATCGCCGACTTTAATCAGTAACGCTTGGATAATGGCCAAGGTTAACGGTAATTTAAGGAGAAAGGTCGTCCCCTGCCCCGGCATGGTATCCACTTCGATATCGCCTTTTAAAGCGTTGATCCGATCCAAAACCACGTCCAATCCTACTCCGCGTCCGGAGATATCGCTGACTTCCTCGGCGGTTGAAAAACCGGGAGCGAAGATCAACTTAAATACTTCCTCATCATTTAACTTGTCGTCAGCCTTGATAAGGCCGTTTTTCAGCGCTTTTTCCCTAATTTTATCGATATCGAGGCCTTTTCCGTCATCGCTTACACTAATGACGATAAAATCGCCATCTTTGTAAGCCCCCAATTTTATCCTACCGGTTGCCGGTTTACCAACGGCGCTCCTTTCAGCGCCGCTTTCCAAACCATGATCAACCGCATTTCGAATCAGATGAGTCAACGGGTCGACTAGTTTCTCCGCTACTTGCTTATCGATTTCCGTATCTTCGCCGAAAGTGATCAATTCAACTTGTTTATTCTCTTTCTTGGCGATATTCCGGATGATTTTCGGAAAACGGACGAAAAGTTGCCGCACCGGAACCATCCTCAATTCCTTCACATCATCCTGAAAGTTGGCAACCGTCTGTTCCAGTTTTTGAACGATATTGATTAGTTGGTTCCAGATTGACTGCCCCTGATAACCAAGTTGGATTATTCGGTTCAGGTTGGCTTTGATGGTTAATAAATCGCCGACGTTGTTAACCAGCTTGTCGATTTTCGATGATTCCACTCTGATGGTTTGATCACCGATTGCTGCCGACGATACGGCTTCTTGATGGTCTGATTGATCCGATTCGACCTTGGTTTCGCCTTTTGCTTCTTCAGGACGATAGACCCACTTGCGGAGTCTGGTTTCGATGGCGTCATTCACCGGATAGGTGATAATGGTTTTCTCTTGTTCCTCCGTTAAGCAGCCTTCAACCAACAATACCACTTTTAAAATATCGAATTTTTCAGCCGCCAACTCCTCCAACACCGGGACCATCTTAAAAATGGCACCGTATTTTTCGAGGTATTTGATGAATACCAGCGCCGATGCGGATTTCATCATCGCATCCAGTGAAAACTGGATTTCTATCCCATAAACATTATTGCCGGAACTTTGCCATAAGGCGATTTCCTGCTTCTCGGCGTCACTGAGAACCAATTGGTTATTAAAACGGTCTTTAGGTAAGATCTCTTGCTCGACTTTATAATCAAACCGCTCTTTCCAGCGGCTAATCCCTGCCGTCTGGTCCCAGCGGCCGCCCTCGATATAGTCGGATACTTCGTCGCAATATTCTATTAAAGCATTTATCTTATCCGCATCCAACGTTAAGATCGTTTTCCGAACCCCGTCAAATAAATTTTCAACTAAATGCATGGTCTCTTTGAGTTCATTCAAACCCATCATTCCGGAGGAACCTTTAATATTATGGGCCAACCGAAATAACTCGTTGATTACTTCACTTTGTTTTTCGGGGTTTTGTTCCAGTTTTAAAAGAATCTCGGTAAACCGTTCCAACTGTTCCCGAGTCTCATTTTTAAATAATAAAGCCAGTCTATCATTTTCACTAGTGGATAGATCAGTCATCTGTTTTCAGCTCCTTACCTAATCGCTGGACTAATACGGAATGATCCTTTAAATAATAAAAAATCTTCCGGCCGGAACAACCGCCGATATCTTTTGAAACTATCGGTATCTTTTTTTCATTTAAATATTCCAGGGTGAAATTGATATTGGCATCGGGAACGACCGCGTCTAAGAAATCCAGGCTTTCAACCACTCGGGCTCCGCCGAAAACCTTGGCTTTTAAACACGAAAGCATTCCCCCCATTTTTAAGATCTGTTCGATCATCAGATCCATCGCATCCGAACCAAACAACCCGGACTTTGAATTTTTATTGTAAACGGTATTACTTCTTGGTTGCGGCAACATAAAATGATTCATACCCCCAATGCCCCGTTGACTGTCAAATAGACAAACGGCGACGCAGGAACCAAGCAGAGTATGAATCACCACTTCCGGATCGTTCGTAACATAGTAATTGCCGCTATAAATAGTAACGATCTTCTTCTCACTTAACATTAATGTCTCCATGTTTTTTGTGGGAATCGTTTATTAACACTAAGCTATACGTTATTTTTATCGGTTTGGGAAGCGCTTTTCTTGAATTTTTTGTCCGGTTGTCAAGATGATTAATCCCCGGATTGCGCCCTTGCTCTTCGAAGCGGTCCACTTTTTAAAGCCGAAACTCTTACATTTTCCGATTAGGTTTACCGGTGCAATGTACTTTCAAACAAAGAAAAAATCTCATAAAAAGCGACCGCTGGGACATATTAATTACTGAATCTGCAAACCTCCCCCTACCCCTCTCCTTCGGGGAAACGGGACGGGGGGGGGAGGTACTCGGAGAGGAAGATCCCGGTTGGACTTGATCGCTAAGTACTGGAAGAAAACGCCGCTTTCCCAACTGTCAATGAAGCAATCGCTTCTTTTTCTATTATTCACTTTGTCGGTCGCCACTTTAGTCTTTTTTTATCTTCCCTTACCTTCGTCACCGCCTCCTATTTCCTCGGAAATTTATGATTGCCGCCAAAATTTATTAACCACTTATTATTTACAAAACCGGATTCCGGTATCTTTATCCGAAGTTCCGCTTTTTTTACGCCAAGCCATCCTGGCGGTTGAAGATCACCGTTTTTATGAGCATCGTGGTATTAATCTGGGACGCATCAGCAAAGCCCTGATCAACAACTTGATTCAGCGCCGTATCCAACAAGGCGCCAGCACCATCACCCAACAGCTTGTAAAAAATGCCTATCTTGACCAAAAGCGAACCTTAATCCGGAAGTTAAAAGAATTATTCTATACCGTCAAGGTCGAATTACACCTCTCCAAAGACCAAATTCTGGAGCGGTACTTGAATCAAATCTACTTCGGTCACGGCGCTTACGGGATTAAAGTAGCGGCGGCAACCTATTTCGACAAGGATCTGAACCGACTAAACCAGGCGGAAATGGCCTTACTGGCCGGACTACCTAAGGGCCCCGCCTACTATTCGCCTTATAATCATCCGGATTCGGCGCGTAAACGGCTAATTCAAGTTTTACAAAGGATGGCGGATTGCGGTTATCTAACCGCTACCGAATTCCAAGAATATTCCAAGCAACCGCTTCATTTACCGGGCCTTAAAAACAAAGAACGTCCGGCTCCTTATTTCATGGATTTACTCCAATCGGAACTGGAACGGATCTTTCCCAAAGCCCACGGTCTAATCTATACCGGAGGATTAAAGATTGAGTCCACCTTGGACCCGAGACTTCAGCAATTGGCCGAAAAATCGCTGCTTAAAGGCTTGCCGAAATTATTACATGATTCAAATGGATTAATCCAGCCTCAAGGGGCCTTAATCGCTCTTGATCCGAGAAATGGTAATATCGTTGCTTTGGTGGGAGGGACCGATTACGCGCAATCGAAATTTAACCGCGCCACTCAGGCCAAACGTCAGCCCGGTTCCACCTTTAAACCGGTCTTATACGCCGCGGCCTTAAACCAAGGATATACTTTGGCCAGTCGGTTCGATGCCACGCCCCATTCATATACCCTGGGGTCCGTTGTTTATCAACCCCAAGACAGTGGATCCGTCGGCGAGCGGGGGCTGTTGTCTCTCCGCGAAGCTTTGGCTTGTTCCAGTAATGTGATTG
>JAAYHS010000121.1 GCA_012735315.1 Bacillota bacterium
ATAAAATCATATTGATACAACAAGAAATAATTCTCACTTTTTGAATTAGCCCGGAAACCGTCGTCCCTGCCGCCTCCGAACGTTAACCCATAATTATTACGGCGGATGGAAACCGCGGTATCACCGGAATCAGCCTTGCTGCGATCGGTTGTCCCATAAGCCATGCTGATGTTATTTAAAGGTTCCCCCGTTAAATCGGTTATGATATTAACCACACCGCCCAAAGCGCCGGAACCGTATAAAGACGATAGAGGCCCATGGGCTACCTCGATTTTGAAAATACCGGCGGCCGGAAAATAACTCAAATCAACCGTACCCATGGTTCCGCTATTTGCCGGAATTCCATTTACCAGGACCAGTGTCTGGGTAGCATCACAACCGTCGAGTCTAAAGGTGGCGGCTCCCGACGCTCCGCTATAGCTTGAAACGACAAACCCCTCTTTCGCCAGTAATTCACTTACATTTGTCGCTCCCGATGCTTGAACCTTCTCCGCATCAATTACCTCCGTCATCCCCGGGGATTCCAATCGGGTTTGGCTGGTCCGAGTGGCGGTTACCACCACTTCTTCCTCCGGAATATCCAAATAATCGGCCCGGGCTGTAACTATCGATATAATAAAAAACGAAAAAAACAACAAAGCCTTGCTGAATTTGATTGGTTTCAATTCAACATGCCTCCTCAAAATGTAATTAACATCAACCGGATTTAAACTACCCCAATTTGATTAAGGAGGCATCAAGATGGATTTTGACAACATCGTTAAACCACACCCCCTATCGCCCGTAGAGTTTATTGTGGTCCGATACAGGCAGGTCTTCTGGCTCAAGCGTCATCACCCTCGGGCCTTCCCGGTTTTCCAGTGGCTTTTCCAAGGACTCCTCTTTTACAGCGGCGGGACCGCGCGGGAATTGCACCCGACTTCCCTTTTCAGCCGTTATTCGGTTTAAGTGACCGAACAACAGCACCTGTATCGAAATATTAGATAATATGGAAGATTAAAATCAGGTGATCATCGGGAGAGCTTGGGAACCACGTAGGGCCTTCCGTTCTCCGGAGTTTTGAGGATTTCAACCTCCACCCCGTAAACCTCTTTTATGATTTCCCGTTTCAAAATCTCTTCCGGCGTTCCCAGACTATGAATCTTACCGTGATTCATTAAGATCAGGTAGTCGCAGAAAGCGGCCGCCAGATTTAGATCGTGCAGGGCCGCCACCACGGTAACCCCTCGCTCCCGGTTCCAAACTTTGAGTTTTTTTAAAATTTCGATTTGATGATAAATGTCAAGCTGGGAAACGGGCTCGTCCAAGAGAATGATCCCGGTTTGTTGGGTCAGCGCTCTGGCAATGACGGTTCTTTGTTTTTCACCGCCGCTCAAAGTATTAATGGAGCGATCTCTTAACCGCCAGATATCGGTTAGTTCCATCATTTCCTGCGCAATCCGGAGGTCTTTAGACCCCTCCGCGGCAAACCTGGAAAGGTATGGCGCTCTTCCCATCAAAACCAGATCAAACACGGAAAAACCGAACCGGACCTCTGTGTTTTGGGGAACAACCGCCATTTCTTTAGCCAAATCCCTCGTTCCAAAACGCTTAAGATCCTTATCACGGACCAAGATTGTCCCCGTTTTGACATCCAATAATCCGGCGATCGCCCTCAATAAAGTGGTCTTGCCGGAACCGTTGGGACCCAAAAGGCCGTAGAATTTCCCGGTTTCGATGGTGAGGTTGATCTTCTCCAGCACCGGTTCTTCATCATAGGAAAAAGTCAGGTCGTTTATTTTAACGGCATTCCGGCTTTTCATCCGTTTAAAACACCTTCTTTTTATTTTGATGGATTAACGCCAAAAAGAAAGGCACTCCGCAGATAGCGGTGATCACCCCCACCGGGATTTCGTTCGGCGGCGCGATGGTTCTGGCAATGGTGTCGCAAATGATCATTAAAATAGCTCCGCCCAATGCTGAGAAGGGAATTAAGGCCCGATGATCTGGACCGAATAACAAACGGATCATATGGGGAACGATCAAACCGACAAATCCGATGACGCCGCTTACGGAAACAATCAGCGACACCATCAGAGTCGCAGTGAGTAAGAGGACTTTTTTAACCTTTTCCACTTCAACTCCCAGGCTTTTGGCGGTATCGTCGCCCAACAAGATCAAGTTCAAATCCCTGGCAAAGATATTAAAAACCACCATCACTCCCAACGCTGCCGGCGCCACGATCATCACCTTGCGCCAGTCGGCCGTGGCCACGCTTCCCATGGTCCACATTACGATTTTGGCCAGCTGCTCCCGTTTAAAAGTCATAATCAAAGAGATCAACGCCGTTAATAAAATATTGACCGCCGTCCCCGTTAATAACAGCGTAACAGCGGAAAGCCGCGGCCCGACCCGGGCGATGTTATAGACTATTAAGCCGGTCCCAATCGCCCCGATAAAAGCATTGACGGAGACGATCCCCAAGCCGAACATGATCTTTCCCGCCCCGAAAGCCATAGTTAAAGCGGCCCCCAAGGCGGCTCCCGAAGAAATTCCCAATAAATACGGCTCAGCCAGAGGGTTTTTAAAGATCCCCTGAAAAGCGGCGCCGGTCAAGGCCAACCCCGCCCCTACCATCGCCGCTAATATGATCCGGGGCAACCGCAAATTTAACACGATAATCCTCGAAGCGGAATCGATCTTTTCCACGGGGAACAGGTTATCGAGAACCGGAAGTTTATTTAAAATAATCAGCAGGCATTCTTTCCAGGATATATCAGCGACTCCCAAACCGGTCACGGTGACGATGATTAGGCCTAAAAGGACCAGACCCGCTAAAAATACCTTACGATAATAGTTGCGCCGAGTCATAAAATTCATGGTGTGCTTCGCTTCCTTTGATAATCGGTGAAGACTTCCGGATGCAACATTCCGGCCAAAGTTCC
>JAAYHS010000122.1 GCA_012735315.1 Bacillota bacterium
AATAATGTCTTCATAACAAACCCAGTTTAAGCGTAGCAGTTTTACCCTCTCTTTTAGGCATGGATATGACCAGTGCATTTGCTCCCTTATTTTTAGATTCGATAAGGCTATGTCGGATAAAATATTATTTATTTCTTTATATTCTTCCATTTTATAGCCATATAAACGTGATTTGGGATTTTCTTTGAACAGTCTTGGTGTTAATAGTGTAAAAAAGAGTTTCTTTGGATACTTACCGTCGGCCTGAAAACATAAAAGGTTTTCTAAAACTCTAACTATCTGGTTTCTTAAAGGATCATTACTTACAGCAGTACTGCAATCGGAAAAATACTTAGCCTCGACAAAACAGACCCACGATTCTTCATCTTTCGGATCAAATTCAATTCCTAACCCCGTATTTTCCCGTTTCCGGATACTGCCGAAACATAAATCAATCTTAGAGTTTCCTTCATCGATTCTAGGGGGTATCGGCTCGGCTTCAAACCAAACATCCAGTTTTGACTTGAGTATGATCTGCTCTCCACAGAAATGCTTCAGATATCCCTTCTGAAAATGACTATTAGCAAGAATATTGGCAACGAGAAATGTCCATACCTTTTCATTCCCGATAATCCTGTTTCTTTGAATATCTGTGGCGATCTCCTTTTTTTGAGCTTCTGTTGTTATTACCACATTAACCACGCCCTATGCACAATTAGCGTAAACTCTGCAGTTCTCTGATATTGCACGCCTTTCTTTTTTAGGCGGCGTGTTGAAGGCTGCCGGGACCCATTTGGTTAAATTACCCAGCCTTTTCTTTCGATATAATCCATTAATTCAATATAGTCTGGAGCATTTAAAACACCGGGGAAAGATTCACATATGTATGCCGCCAATGCGCCGGCAAAACCGATGCATTTTTCTTCAGGCCATTTTTTTAACAACCCATATATTATGCCTGAACGGAATGAATCTCCTGCGCCTGCCGTATCAACGGGTTTAATTTTATAAGGTGTAAACCTTTTTATTTCCTCTCCCGCTCTTCCATAAAGAACATCGGAACTTCCTGCCGTGAAAACTACCAGTCCTTTTGCTTTTCCGGTATAACTTTGAAACAGCTCTTCAATGTCAACATTAGGGTATTCCCTTTTTCTAAACTCCCCGGATATGATGATTACTTCTGCGTTTTTAGCGATCTCTTCCGTATATGCGCAGTCGATCGTAACATACGGTTTTTTTAACTCTTCACATATCTTGGCAACAAGCAATGATTCTTCTTTGAAGAAAGGGTCCAGACAAACAACTTCGGCATTAATAATATCTTCTTTTACCGGTTCATTCCATTGTTTCGTCGTAAATAACAAATTGCAATATGTTCCGAAGATGGTTCTCGTGTTGCCGCCGGCAAAGACGATCTCTTCCACTCCCCTATAGTCATCTTTCAGTGTTAGCCGATCAACGTCAATTTTAAAATCCTTCAAAATATTTATCGTTTGAAATCCCTTCTCATTTTTTCCCAACCAGTTTCCATCCAGTTTTACATTAACACCTAACTTGCTCAATACTATTGAAGAATTTGCAGCTTCTCCTCCAACCATGCTATATGTATTTTTAATTTCAGCATAAGCATCCGGTTCTGGAAAACTGCCATTTAAAACGTGCAATGTGCTTGCGGAAATCATTCCATAGGAATATACATCAAAACCGGTCATTCAAATCACACCTTTCAGACAACATGGACGAGTCACTCCCGACTGCGGCTGGGAAGACGAAAGCCGGGGCGTATTTTTTTGCCTGGAATTTATCTATATCCGCCGTAAACCGCATAATTATAATACTTCCATACCACATCGACGTTTTTAAATCCAATCTCTTCCAACCATTTAATATGCTTTATTAAACTGGTTGGCCTGTCTTCCTCTTTATATTTTATAATCCACTTATTATCAATCTCATCCCAAGAAACATTCTTGCTCATAAATTCTTTCCATTTTGTCATATATAACTCTTGCAAGTGGTTATTAGAACCCAAAACTACGTCGGCATTATAAACGAACACCCCATTCTTCCTGTTCTTTTGGAGCAGTAATCGAATGAATCTTCTTGAGTATTTCCCCGGATTTTATCCCAAGTACATATTGCTCGGTTTCCTTCAACCGCGCCAAAGCTGTCTCAGCCTCCTCGCCATCGCATCAGGTGAGCAATAAATACCCACTTTTCCCCTGATCACAAATACCAAAATCCAAAGGCTGTGGCATCGGCACACCTAAAGCCGCAACCCGTTTCATCATTTCAAATTCGGTCTTTTTTCTCTCATATTCGGATATGTCTGAAACACGCAGGAGCAGTCTTCTTCCGTCTACGGTTTCGATATAATACTTCCGATCGTTTGACCAACCCTTATTTAAAGGTTCGATTTTTTGGAAAAAGCTATAGTCCCTTATGTCCTGCATTTTACCACCGTCTTTGCCCGTAGTTAATAATTTGTTCGTTTTTACCGGGCTACATTAATTGCGATTTAGCAATAACTGCGAGGAATTCTTGCCTGGGCGGCCCGAAGCGGCAATACCGTATTATCTGAAGTAGCCCTCTCTTCTCAAATGATACCTGTCCTCATGCTTTATGCAATTTATGGAATACTAGATTAAAATACCTATAATTTGATGGTATAATAGAAGTATCCTATGAAAAGGAGCTTTTGTTTTGAGTAATCAGGAAAACTATTGGCTTAAAATAGCTCAATATGACTTGGATACAGCTGACTCAATGCTAAAAGCTGGCCGTTATCTTTACGTGGGATTCATGTGTCATCAAGCCATTGAAAAAATCTTAAAAGGT
>JAAYHS010000123.1 GCA_012735315.1 Bacillota bacterium
ATATAATTTACAATATATTCAATCCCTTCCGAGGAACGGTTGGTAGAGATAACCGGAAACTTGTCTCCGATTAATATTTTCCCTTCCTGGCTGTCGGTAATCGAAATATTTGGATTAGCCAACAAACGCGCCTCATTTTGCTCCTCTAGGGCTCTAAGCGTAGCCATCGTAGTCAGTTTAAAATTATTCGTAGAATAAATCTTATCAAACTCCCAGTTTAACCCCAATTCCTTGCTGGCGGTTTTAGTTAATTCTTCCATTCGGGCTTCAATATTTATCTGAGGCATCTCCCGATCCAGACGGGCGACGATCTCCTCTACGTTCTGGTGTTCCAAAATACTGGCTTTGATGGTCAGTTGGTTGGTCCGGGTATCGACCCCGATTTTATCTTCGGAAATAATCACCTTTAAAGCGTCTTTCATTTGTTGGGGGGAAGCGTATCGCAGATGATAAATTCTCGTCTCCCTGCTTTCAAAATTACTAAAAGTTTTTTCGTTGCCGATAATAACCGTCCTAGTCTGAGTGATCCATCGAAAAGAATAGCCGTAAGTCTGAGACAGCAACTCAATGGCTTCCTTAATCGTCAGTCCGTGCTTGAGTTTGATTGAGACATCTCCCTTAACCTGAGGATCCAGTAAAATATTAATCCCGCCCAGTTCGGCAAGGGACCGAAATACGTCCCGGATATCGGCATCGAAGACTTCAAAATTGGATAAAATCTCCGTTTTTATTCCTTGGGCTTGTACCGTATTGGAGGTCAACGGTATGATTAGCAAACAGATTATCAAAAATATGGGGGCCGGCATCAACTTAATCATTCTAACCATCATTTAGCCCTCTCTTTCTTTTCCAATTTCAAACTGCCTTTCGGGGATTGCAAAATCACCGAACTGCCCTGAATCTCAGTTACCCGGTATTCGGTGCCCGGCAAAATTTCTCCTAGTTTCAATAAATAAGATTTGTTCCGATATCTGACTACAATCACTTGATTGCTGGCTGTCCCGACTATCACCTTTAATTCCGGTTTTTCCGGATTTTCATCCTCTTTCTTGATCTCCTGATCAGGCCTGATTAATGTAAGACCATCCCCCACCGGTTGAACAGGTTGGACCGGTTGGTATGATTGTTGTAAGCTGGCTTCTTTTTTGCGCCTGGCCGCGATTACCGACGTCGGAGGCAGGAAAATGTCTCTCTTTGAAACCGGCCCCTGAATTTTGATCCGGTCCCGCGTTTCCATTTGCTCGCCGGCATTGATGTTGTTAATATTAGTCAAGACAGGCGCCGGTTGAGGGGTGGGAACACTAGGCGCCGGTTTCGGTTGTGTAAAGAAACGCCAATATAAAGTAGCGCCTAAGACAACCAGTAACACTATTAATAACCCCGGCCTCACTGCCGGTTGTTTTTGTTGATTGGTTCCGTTCATGAATTCACCTTTCCTGCTTCTACGGGAGCAATCAAATCCAAAATCAAGACAGTATTTAATTCATATACTTTCCTGCTCTCCGAATCCGGTTCGGAAGCGTTAATATTTAAACTTGAGACCATCATAAACCTTTTCGATTCAAGGATACTTTCTAAAAACTTCTTAATTCCGGAATAATCCCCGCTTAGTTCCACCGCCCATTGATAAACATTATACGAAGGCATATTTTTAAATTTTTTCACTTTGTCATCCATCTTACATAAAATGATCTCGACTTGACAATTCCGGGCTATCCGTTCCAATTCGAGCACAAAGGCGGCCTGTTCTTCACGACTGGGAGCAAACCGGTGCAACCGTTTAATTTCATCGATCCCGGTTTTGCTCTGTTCCCTCAGTATCGGCAGTAGCGCCACTTTTTGTTTCATTTGCGTCAATTCCATTTCGCGTTGATTTATTTGGAGTTTGAGTTCATTATTCTTGGTTAAATAATAGATCCCTCCGGCGATGACTCCTCCGGATATCAACGCTATTAAAACTATATAAATTATGATTGAAAGATTGTTATTTTTCGTCATACTCAAGGGAACCCCTTCCGGTTTCCATTTTCAAGTTGAATTGATAACTAATGAAATCGTCGTCATCCTCAAGTTTGATCTCTTTTAAGGATGTGCTTTGATAAAATTCGCTAAGATTAATCCGGTTTAAAAAATTTCCGATCAACGGAATATCCAGAGATTGTCCGAGAACAGTTACCTCTCCTTTATGATCAATAATAAGTTCTTCCAACCAAATATTGCCCGGCATAACTCGCGCCAGACTGTCGAATATTTCAAGCTGCGGCTGATAAAAACCTCTTATTTCATCTATTTCCCGTTGAAACTTTAGCAATTCCGCCTGGATTCCTTCCAATCTTCGCACTTCCTCCATTTGCGGTCGGAGAAAAGTGATCTGCTGTTCGATAGCGGCTAGCTTTTTTATTGAATCTTGGTAGCCAAAATATTGGTAGACCCCAAACCCCAACGCGACAATAAACAGGAAAACGCCTCCCAGTAAAACCAGAATGTTTAAAAATGTAACCTGTTTTTTGGGCCGGAATTCGAGAGGTAACAGATTGATCCTCACTCCGGGATCACCTCCCGCATCGCCAAGCCTAACGCTACACCATAAAACGGTAATTCTTCCTCTATTTTTAATTTAAACTTCTTGGATACGCTGATCCCTTGAGGCAATCCGCAGTTAATAACGTCAATTCCTAATTCTCTGTTCAAAAAAGCCGCTAAATTAGGCAACAGCGAGCCGCCGCCGTTAATGATCAGCCGGTTCACCTCTTCATTTCTTTCTTGCAAATGAAAGTAATCAAAAGACCGCCGGATCTCCAAGGCCATTTCTTTTAAACCTTCCTGCATCGCAAAATTGGCCTTGGCTTCGAGGCTTCCAAATTGAGTCGCATCGCTTTGACTTAAAGCATCGATCTTGTTCATTTTTATCTCTTCCGCTTCCTCGGAGCTAATTCCGAGGTTGGCGGCGATTGTCTTCGTAAAGCGGTTTCCCGCTAATGGAATAACTCTCGTAAAAAGAGGAATACCGTCTTTAAGGATCATTAAATCAGAGGTTTCAAAGCCGATGTCCAACAAAGCGACCGCGCCTTCGGTATTGGTCCCCTCCAGACCGGCTGTTCGCATTAAGCTAAAGGTCTGTACATCGACGGCTACCGTCTGGAGCCCGATATCCCTAAGGGTTTCAACGTGGCTATATATAATATCGTTTCTGGCGCAAACCATCAGGACGTCCATCTCATTTTGGTCTCCATACCGCTTGATCACTTTAAAGTCTAATGTGACTTCATCCACGGGGAACGGAATATAACGTTCCGCTTCCCAATAAATGGCGTTGGCTATCTCGCTGTCTTCCATCAACGGCATTTTGATATGCCTGATAATCGCCGCTTGCCCGGCGACGGCGATCACGACCCGTTTTGAAGCAATTTTGGTCTTGGCGAACAACTCTTTGATTACCTTGCCAACCAATTCCCGGTCTTTAATCTCTCCGGCGTTCAAAGCGTCTTCAGGCAAAACCGCTTTCCCGAAACGGTTCAGCCGGGGCTTCAATCCTCCCTGCAACTCAACAACTTTGATGGAATTAGCGCCGATATCCAAACCGACTCCGATCTTCGCCATTAACTGATTGCTCCCCATTTAGTTTTACCGAATATTCACATATGATCATCGGCACAAAACCGCTATGAATCAAGAGTTTTTACCAAAATAATTTTTCCTGATCTTTTAATGCAGTTAAAACAGTGATTCCCCTTCCGGTGAAATTGGGAGGGGATGACACATTTCATCTTTATTAAAATCCCTGTCTATTTAATTATCGATCCAAAAAACGTCGTATTTAAATCAACCGGACCGTAAAGGCCCGGCTGCAAGATGAAAAACAAGCTGACCTGTGCTTAATATATCACCTTAAAACAAGGACCGTGTGTAGCCGGTTCATCACCCGGTCTATATTCATTCCGATTTCCAACAAATCTCAATTCCTATATCACAGCCCATAAAACCCATATATTCTATATACAATCTCTTCCCAATAAAGGGCGATTAATGTTCCAACCACTAAAAAAGGCCCGAAAGGGAAAGCCGTCTTTCGATCGATCTTTTTTAGAAGCATCAAGGGAACAATAACAATTACCCCCAGAAAACTTCCGTTAAACAAGACGAATAACGCTTTCTCCCAACCCAAAAAAACCCCGGCCATGGCCAAAAACTTGACATCCCCCATGCCCATACCTTTTGGATAAAGGAGAGTTATTATAAGCAGAAGCCCACCGCCGATCAGGCCGCCTAAAATACCGGCGATGATCTCCCCTTGGTAGATTCGAAACAATAACCCAATCACCATCATCGGCAGGGTCAGGACATTAGGAATCAGCTGATGTTCAAAGTCGATAAAAGCAATCACTATTAAGGCATAAGTCAATATCAACGCCATCAACCCGTCGCTACTCGGCCCAAACCGTATCCAGCAAAGCAGGGTTAAACCCCCGGTAATCAGCTCCACCAGCGGATACCGCCAACTGATCGGCGTTTTACAGTAGCGGCAACGCCCCCGTAAGCCCAGATAACTTAAGACCGGGAAAAGGTCGAAAAAACCCAGCCGATGGTCGCAGCTTGGACAATGGGAGGGGGGGAGAACGATTGACTCCCCCCGCGGGATACGATAGATAAGGACATTTAGAAAACTGCCAAGTACTAAACCAAAAATAAATAAAATCAGCAAATTTAACTCCCATCATTCTAAGTGTTTCCCTGGTCCAGGAGCTGCTGCTACCGCATTATTGCAGGTTACTACTCCATTAGCTGGATTAATATTATAGGAAGGTCCCCGCGCACCTGCTACAAGCGGAACTACCGGACAATCCATATCACGAGTCATAACCGGGTCGTAATTAGCAGCACCAACCCTAACACCTACCCACATAGCTCCGATAGTTGCTGGGTAAGCACCAGATTGGACTTGATATAGTTCTGCCGCAGCCTCCAAGGTAGACCGGTTTGCTCGACAAGTCTGTTGCCAGCTCGTCATCCGCGCAGACATTAAATTCGGGATCGCCAGTGCTGCCACAATACCAATGATTAAAACGACTATTAAAATTTCAATTAACGTAAATCCGGCTTGCCTTTTGAAATTCATCAATTTTTCACCTCCTTTCAAATTATTTAAGCATACCTCCTGAACTGAGAGAAAACATCGGTATCATCACCGCCGCTACAACCAAAGCGACTGCTCCGCCTAGACACAGCATAATCATAGGCTCAATTAATTTGGTTAGGGACTCGATGGCATACCCCGCTTCCTTTTCATAAAAGTCCGCCACTTGGTTAAGCATGGTTGACAATTCTCCGGTTTCTTCCCCAACCGCGATCATCTGAGTGACCATCGGCGGGAAAACTTTCCGCTCCATCAACGGTTTGGCAAGGCCGGTGCCTTGGGTGATATTCACCCTCGCCTGTTCGACGGCCTCAGCGATAACTGTGTTCCCCACCGCCCGTTCCGCCATCTCCAGGCTAAGGGTGATCATCAACCCGCTCTCCAGCAAGGTTGCCAAAGTCCGGGTAAAACGGGCCGAAGCCAACTTTTGAATCACCGGCCCCACAATTTTCAGATTGAAAAGCAATTGATCAATTTTTCTCCTGCCGGACGGTGTATCATAGTAAAATTTCACTCCCAAAACCGTTCCCGCCAAAACCGCCAGGATCAAATACCAATAGTTGACGAACAGATCGCTGGTAGCCATTAACAATAAAGTGATCGCCGGTAGTTCCATGTTGGCGGTTCGGAACATCTCTAAAAAATTGGGCAACACAAAAGTCATCAACCCAAAAATTACCCCAATCGCTACTATTATGACCATAATCGGATAGGTCAACGCCCCGCTGACTTTCTTCTTCAGCTCGAACTCCCGTTCCAAATGCTCGACCAATCTGAATAATACCGTCTCCAACTGACCGCTGGCCTCTCCCGCCTCCACCATGTGAATGTAGATGGTCGGGAAAATCTTCGGGTATTTGGCCATTGCCCCGTGGAGTGTCTCCCCTCCCTCAACATTTCGCCGGATCTGATGGATCACCGACGCAAAGAAAGGGTTCTCCGTCTGCTGGGTCAGCAGATTAAGGCATGACGCCAGATTGACCCCGGCCCGGATCATCACTCCGAACTGCCGGGTGAAGATTAATAGTTCTCTAAGACCGACCTTTTTTTGAAATACCTTAGATTGCCGCTCCGTCCCGCTCTTGGCCTCGCCCCTAGGCTGCAACGAGGTAATGAAATACCCTTCCTCCCGGAGTTTAAGCGCCGCCTCCCGGAGGCCCGGGGCGTCCATATAACCTTTTAAAGCTTGTCCCCGCTTGTCCCGAACGCTGTATTCAAAAGTAGGCATCCAGCTATTTCTCCTCAGCCCTTTGTATCCCTTTTACCGACTCATACCGCAAACCAGTTCTAGACAAAAACGCTTGAAATCAGTGTTATCCGTTAAATCAGCGTCATCAGCGTCAAAACATCATCTCCGCGAACCGCTTGAACTCTTCCGGATCGGAAGCCCGCATCAGCGCTTCCTGCAGGCTGATCAACCGCCGTTGATAGAGCGCTTTTAACGACGCGTCCATGGTTTGCATGCCCAGCTTGCCTCCGGTTTGGAGCACGCTGGGGAGTTGGTATGTTTTGCCTTCGCGGATCAAGTTGCGTACCGCTCCGTTGGCGATTAAGACTTCCGTAGCCAAAACCCGCCCCGGTTGATTGAACTTGGGAATCAATTGTTGAGCCACGATTCCCTGTAAAGTCACGGAAAGCTGCATCCGGATCTGCTGTTGTTGGTGGGGCGGGAAAACGTCGATAATCCGGTCCACCGTTTGAGTGGTATCGTTGGTATGCAATGTCGCAAATACCAAATGCCCGGTCTCAGCGGCGGTGAGTGCGGTTTGGATTGTCTCCAAATCCCGCATCTCACCGACTAAAATTACGTCCGGATCTTCCCGGAGCGCCGCCCGGAGGGCCCCGGCGAAGGAATCGGTGTCGGTGCCGATTTCACGTTGGTTAATGATGCTTTTTTTATGCCGATGTAAAAACTCAATGGGGTCCTCCAAAGTAATGATATGGCAACTCCGGTTGGTGTTGATTAAGTCGATTAACGCCGCAAGAGTGGTGGTTTTACCGCTTCCGGTAGGTCCGGTCATCAATACCAGACCTCTGGTTTTTTCGGCAAAAGTCTTTACCACCTCCGGGATTCCCAAGGAAGATAGTTCCGGAATCTGGGTCGGAATCAAGCGCATTACGCCTGAAACGGCGCCGCGCTGGCGAAATAAATTCACCCGGAACCGGCCCAAGTCGGGAATTCCATATGAGAAATCAACCTGGCCCTTTTCATCAAGGGTTTTTTGATGGGAATCATCCAACATTGGCGCCACCAATTCCCGAATCATCGCGTTGTTCAATTCCATTTCGCCGGGGATGGGAATCAATTCGCCGTATACCCGCAACATCGGGGGGCGCCCGACCGTCAAATGTAAGTCGGAGGCCTTTTGATTAACCGCGACGGTCAATAGATTCTTGATACTCAAGCAGCTTACCTCCTATTTATTCGTTCACATAAGCGACTCTTACAATCTCTTCCAAAGTGGTCTTCCCTTCAAGCGCTTTGATAAGTCCGTCTTGGAAAAGCGTTCTCATTCCGTTTTTGATCGCCATTTCCTTGATCTCTCCGGCTGGAACGTTTTTAGAAATTAAGGATCTCATCTCCTGATTGACCAACAAAACTTCATGAATCGCCAGTCGTTTGGAGTAGCCTTTCCCGTTGCAACGCCGGCATCCCGCCCCTTTATAAAAAACCAACTTTTCCGGCGGACAGTCCGGCAAATTTTGGGTGACAATATCATAATAAATATCGTCCGGGGTTAAGGTATAAGCTTTTTTGCAATCGGGACAAACCCCCCGGACCAGCCGTTGAGCCAGAATCCCGATCACCGTCGACGCCACCAAAAACGGCTCAATTTTCATATCGATCAATCTGGTGATGCTGCTGGGAGCGTCGTTTGTATGTAAGGTTGATAATACCAGGTGCCCGGTAAGCGCCGCTTGAGTGGCGATTTGGGCGGTCTCGCCGTCCCGGATCTCTCCGACCATGATAATGTCCGGATCTTGCCGGAGGAAGGAACGGAGCGCCATCGCAAAGGTCAAACCCGCTTTGGCATTGACTTGAACCTGGTTTATTCCGGGGATTTGATATTCCACCGGGTCCTCAACGGTCATGATATTTACTTCCGGCGAATTCAGTTCATTCAACACTGAGCTTAAAGTGGTGGACTTACCGCTGCCGGTAGGCCCGGTCACCAGGATAATACCGTGAGGTTGTTTATAAATGGAACGAAATCGTTCCAGGGTATCCGGGAGAAAACCCAAAGACTCCATTTTGGCGAGAACGTTGTTTTTGAATAAGATCCGCATCACCACTTTTTCGCCAAAAACGATCGGAATACAAGAAACCCGTAGGTCGATGGGGATGCCGTCGACCCGCATTTGAATCCTACCGTCTTGAGGAAGCCTTTTTTCAGCGATATTCATTCCGGAGATTATTTTGATACGGGAGATAATCGCCGCCTGCGTGTTCTTGGGCGAAGTCATCACCTTTCTCAGCCGGCCGTCCACCCGGTAACGGATTACCAATTCTCTTTCGGTCGGTTCCAAGTGGATATCGCTGGCCCGTTCCTTCACCGCTTGAGTGATTATCAAGTTGACCAACCGGACGATCGGAGCGTCTTCAACCATCGCCTCCAAATCGCCGGGACCTTGGTCTTCAACCTCTTCTTCTTCGATCTGGACGTCGAGATCTTTAAATACTTCTTGCACCGAACCGGTGATCCCATAATAATAGCTGAACGCTTGGTTTAAATCTTCCTCGGTGACGATCACCGGCTGAATTTCCTGGTTAAGCATCAGCCGCAACTCGTCAAGGGCATAGACGTCGGTAGGATCCAAAACCGCCAAAACCAGCCGTTTTCCTTGCTTTTCCACGGGGAAAACCCGGTATTTTTTAGCGATATTTTCCGGCACCAACGCCAAAACATCCGGATCGATCCTTCGCTTGGAAAGAATGACGTGAGGGATGCCCAACTGGAATTCAAGCGTTTCGATCAAACGTTGCTCGGTAATATAACCTTTTTTAACTAAAACAGCGCCTAAACGCTCTTTGCTTCTCTTTTGTTCCGCCAGAGCTTCTTCCAACTGTTCTTTAGTTATTTGCCCGGTTTGGAGCAGCAAATCACCGAATTTCTGCTTAAATGCGGTCGCCAAATTAAAGCGCCCCCGATTATTTCATATTTTAAAGTTCAAACTTGAATAAATACTCTTTAACATCAGAGAAATAAAAACCGCCGAATCCATCTGTTCGCCGGTTTCACTACTAACTCCATTGGATTCAAGTGACCAGATGCAAATCCAACTTCATCGTTTCGGTATATCCCAATATTTCCGCACTTAACTAAATTATAACTTATAGGAAAGTATCTGTCAATAATTGCATATCTTATTAAGTTAACACAGTATTCTATATTCTACTGCCATGCCTTTATCTCCTGCTAAGAGGTGAAACATCAATAAAATAGTTTTTTAAGCTTTGGGAAGAATAAATCGATGAATACCTAGATTATCGAGTACAAAATACTTTACAATCGCCCGTTTTTTCCTAAACTAATAGTAATCAACACAAATTTTCCCGAAAATTGTTTTCGGTTTCCTTTTTGCACTATCCGGATAATCCTTTCTGGAATGGAGGAACTGTACTTTGCCGGTCCGATATTATTATCCGGTTTTTGCGCTTTTAATGTTTACCCTAATGCTGCTGCTTGTCCCCAGAAAAGTGATTAGACGGCTTTTATGGTTCGGCATGATCTGGGGGGCCGCCGTCGACTTGACGCTAATTTTGATTTTTTCGGTTTGGCTGAAATTATACCGTTATGAGCAGACATTTCCTTTTGATTTTTACGGTGTTCCGATCTGGATTAATTTGGCTTGGGCGGCGGCGGTAATCATGTTTCTGTATTTTCTACCGGAAGGAAAATTAAAAGTACCTTTCTACCTTTACCTAACCGCATTTTCGATGTGCAGCGTTTTTATTGGGGAAGTCTTCGTCAAACTGGGAATGATAAAAGAAATTTTCTGGGATGAATTGCTTAGATTTCCCGTTACGTTTATTTGGTTTTACGGGGTGGCGTGGAATTATAAGTATTTAACGGCTAAAGATAAGACCTTATTCAAGCCTTAGTCGTCTTTTAGTAATTTGAATTAATCGGTTTTCCGCCGTCATTATTAACTTTTTACGACGCCGCGCCAATCCGGCTAATCTTGTCGGTCACCCAATAATAACCCGGTTATTTTTTGCTCCAAACTAAACGCCTCCGTTCCGGCCATTCTTGACTCAAAAGGGAGTTCATTATCGAAACTTTCCATCAACCGCGCCGGTTTTTCCGATAAAACCAAAATACGGTCTCCCAAGCGAAGCGCTTCCTTAACATCATGGGTCACCACCACCGCCGTATTCGGGTTTTGCCGCCACAACCCCAAAAAATCGGAGACCAACTGATATCTGGTCTTCAAGTCCAGTGATTTAAAGGGTTCATCCATCAGCAACAGCTCGGCCGGATATGAAAACGCTCGCGCCATAGCCACCCGCTGTTTCATTCCCCCGCTTAACTGGCGCGGAAAAAAGCGCAAATAATCCGCTAAGCCCACCGCTTGCAGATAATACTTGATTCGGCCATCCAAAGCGGCCGCGGGCACTTTATCCTCTAAAACCAACGCCATGTTTCCGTAAACATCCAACCAGGGTAATAACCGCGGTTCTTGAAAGAGAAACCCAACTTCAGAGGTGGAATAGACCGTTCCTTGGTCGGGTTTGACGATTCCGGCCAAGATTTTCAAAATCGTAGTCTTACCGCAACCGGACGGACCAAGGATAGCTGTAATCGCGCCGGTTGGGAAATCCAGCGACAAATCTTGAAACACCTTCAACTCGCCGTAACTTTTGGCAATCCGGTCTACTTTAAACATCCGCCGTCCCCTTTCGGGTTATCACCGGGTTGCGCAATAAAGACGCGGCTAAATAATCAAAGAGCAGGCTGATCGTGATCACTACCACAGTCCAGGCGAATACCTTTTCGGTCTGTAAGTAACCCCGGGCCGTATCCATTTGGGTTC
>JAAYHS010000124.1 GCA_012735315.1 Bacillota bacterium
AAAAGTACTAAGGTTATATCGATTATAGTGAAAAAAATGTGTAGTCCTTCAAAAGATTGCACGGTAAATGGCACCACCTTTGGCTTTTATTCCAAAACTCTCAAAATACAGAGATGACAGTAATTTACGACAACCGTTATCCGAAAAATCCTTCAAATTTCTAGTTTTAAGCAAGTTAGCTTTAATTAATTTCTTTATTTGACATTTATTATAAAACTCCTTTGCATATTTTGCGGTTCCTAAACAAAAATCCCCCAATTGATTGGGAGATTTTTGTCTGACCAATTTTTCTATTAGCAACAAGATAAACCAAACGCCGTAAAACGCGCTTACTGATGAATATAAAAACGCCAAAAACCTTAGTAAGCACATCGTAGCGCCTCTCTTAAATAATGGCTAGAATTACGAAATTCAAAATGAAAAGTAGAGTCGAAACGAGTAAGATAGGATGAATCTCTTTAAATTGACCTTTACATAGTTTAACGATACAGTAAAAGATAAAGCCGGTGGCGATCCCATAGGAAATGCTGTAGCATAAAGCCATAAATACTCCCGCGAAGAAAGCTGGTATGGCTTCAGCTAAATCGTCCCACTTAATTTCCTTAAAGGCCGACATCATCATGATGCCGACCACAATCAAAGCCGGCGCGGTTGCCGCGGCCGGGACTATCCCGGCGACGGGGGCCAGGAAAATACAAGCGATAAAGAGTAACGCCGTAATGACGCTGGTCAAGCCGGTTCTGCCGCCGGCGCCGATACCTGCCGCGCTCTCAATGTAGGTTGTTGTGTTCGATGTTCCGAATAAAGCCCCAATAGAGGTAGCAATAGCATCCGCAAACAAAGCCCGATCCATCTTTGACTTAAAACCTGAGCTTGACTGCATGGCTTTCTCATCTTCCGCGCTGAAAATACCGGTTTTGCGTCCGGTGCCGATGAAAGTGCCGATTGTATCAAAGGTATCGGCTAAACTAAAGGCAAAAATGGTCATCAAAACCAAAGGAATCTTCGTGGAATCAGTGAACAGGGAAAGCATGCCTTCGCTCCCCAAAGCCGCGCCAAAGGTAGTGCCCAAATCCCTGAAAGCCCCGGCGATTCCGGTGGTCATGCTAATCTTAGAAAGATCAACCACTCCCATAGGAATGCCGATGATTGTAGTGGCGAAAATACCGATTAAAATGGACCCTTTTACTTTAAATACCAGCAATGCTATGGTCAGAACAAGACCGATAATACTAAGCAGAACAGCCGGATTGTTTAAGGTCACCAGAGCGGGAACCGCGCTGGCATCGGCAATAACCGTGCCGCTTTCTAAAATAACGTTCTTGCCGGGATCGGAAGTGAAACTAAGCAGGCCGGCGCTTTTGACGCCTATGTAAGCGATAAAGATCCCGATTCCACCGCCGATGGCGTTTTGAATGCTGACCGGAATCGATTTAATAATCGACTTACGGATTCTGGTTGCGGTAATCAAAATATTCACCAGTCCGCAAATGAATACCATCCCTAATGCTTGCTGCCAACTAAACCCCAAGGCAAAGCAGACCGTATAAGTGAAAAAGGCGTTTAATCCCATACCGGGGGCCTGGGCATAAGGAACGTTCGCAAAAAGGCCCATCACTAAAGTGCCGATTACGGAAGCGATGATGGTGGCCAGAAATACTGCGCCCCAAGGCATACCGGTTTGCGAAAGCATGCCCGGATTGACAAAAATAATGTACGACATGGCAAAAAAAGTGGTAAATCCGGCCAAAATCTCTGTTGATACTTTCGTACCGTTTTCTTTCAACTTAAAAAACTTTTCCAGCATCTTTCTCCTCCTTAAACTTAATTATTTTATTTTTCGCCTTAAAATAACATAACCCGGAACAATAGGGACGGATATACCAATCCGCCTATCGATCCGGGTTTCAATACACCGTATTCTTACATTCGGAATAAAAAAACATCTTACTCCTCCGCCAAACACGGTAAATACAAAAATTACGATACAATCGTATCAAAAATGTATAAAGAAGTCAATATCTTGTGAAATTCGTCAAAAAAACATCTATTTCAAACCCGGTTCTCCATCGAAACCGTTCCGGTAGATCTCTTCTTTCAACACTCCGATATAAGGCAAATTCCGGTATCTTTCCGCATAATCCAAGCCGAACCCGACCACAAAAACATCAGGGAT
>JAAYHS010000125.1 GCA_012735315.1 Bacillota bacterium
GCTGCCAGTAGACACCATTGGTTCTTGGGATTAAGCTTCCCGCCAAATGGCAGAAAAAATTCGTGGGGTAATATCATTTGTTGTTCGGTATATTTGTACATGAAATCAGTCCTCCGGATGCAAGGTTTTTTTCGATATATCACTGTTTTTCATGTATTAATTATACCATAATACAAGCTTAAATTCAGTAATAATAAGGGTTTTGTCGCTGTTCAGCGACCCCTAAATAAGTTTCGATTTCCCGTTCGTTTGTCCAGTCTTTTACTTGCTGTTTCAGGTCTTCAAACATCTTCATCACTTTGATATTCGCTCCTCCGTGTCTCGGTCCTTTTAGAGAACCGAGGGCCGCAGCCATTACCGAATAGGTATCGGTTCCGGAAGAGGTGACTACATGGGTGGTAAAGGATGAGTTATTGCCGCCGCCATGTTCGGCGTGAAGCACCAACGCCAAATCGAGTAAAGCGGCTTCGAGTTTGGTATAGCCGTTATCCGGACGCAGCAGGTGGAGAATGGTTTCGGCAGTGCTCAATTCCGGTTTAGGGCTGTGAATAATAAGACTATTATTGTCATGATAATGCGAAAAAGCCTGGTAGCAGTAAACCGCGATTAAAGGAAAGGCGGCGATAAGTCTGATACATTGCTTTAAAACATTGTAGGTGGAAATATCATCCGCGTTGTCGTCAAAGCTATATAAAGCTAAAACACTCCGAGCTAATCCGTTCATAATGTCTTTGCTGGGGGCTTTTAAGATCAAGTCGCGGACAAAATCTTCCGGCAGCTTTCGATTTTGGGCCAGTAATTCTTTAAAATCCTCCAGTTCTCTTTGATTAGGGAGTGAACCGAAAAGCAATAAATAACTGGTTTCTTCAAAACCGAAGCGTTCTTCGCTCATGAAGCCGTTGACGATATCTTCGATATCGATGCCCCGATAAATCAGTTGACCGGGGACCGGGACATACTCGCTTTCACTGATTATATAAGAATGCACTTCGCCGATTTCCGTTAAACCCGCCAGGACTCCTCTGCCGTTTAGATCGCGTAAACCGCGTTTTACTTCATATTTAGCGAATAATTGCGGATCGATATAGCTGTTTTTTTCCGCCATACTACATAATTTGGCAAGCTTATCGTTTTCGTAATTATTATTCTGCATTGTTGACCTCCTTTCGGACGAATCATTATCGGAAATGCCGTTTCAAACAGAAAGTTTTATGTACCTTATAATATAACAAATTATCAGAATGATTCCAGCAGTAAATCTTGTTAACTATGATTATATTTTTTCTTTATACCCCGTGTCTTTGTAAAATGATTCTTGTTTGATTAAAGCGCCGGATTTTGATATGATCGATCATGTAAAAGTTGAAAAGTCAATCAAAACATATAGCTTATAAAAGGAAGGATTTTTTTGAAAAAGGATCAAATTGTCTCACCGGTTTATTCTCAAATCGCGCTAGATATCGCTTTGCGGATTGTTCGCGGTGAATTGAAAGAAAATACTAAAGTTTACGGCAGATCGGTGATGTCATCGGAGTATGGCGTTTCTCCCGAAACGATCCGGAGGGCCATGAAATTGCTTGAAGACATGAAAATTGTCGCAACTAAACAAAACAGCGGCACAATTATCTTATCGGCAGATAAAGCAAGAGAATACGTGGAAAGATTTAGCTCGCAAAACAACATTAGAACCATTCAAAAAAAACTGAAAGAACTGATAGAGCAACAAGAAAATCTTAACCGCCAAATTGTTGAGGTGGCCGGGGCTATTGTCCGAATTAACGAACGGTTTTCCCAAAGTCAACCTTTTATTAATCAAGAAGTGATTATTCCCCTTAATTCTTCTTTGGTCGGACGCACTCTTGGCGAAGTAAAGTTTTGGCAACAAACCGGGGCAACCGTGATCGCTATTCGGCGCGATGATAAAATCATCCTCTCGCCCGGGCCTTATGCTGTTTTGCAAGGAGAAGACACCTTAATTTTCGTGGGCGACGTTTCCAGCGCGGAAGCGGTTAATGCTTTTATAAACCGCTAATTTCGGAGGGGTTTTTATTAAGCTGTCGCTAATCGGTAGAGCATAAATCGGTATATAATCGTATAGATTATATATATTAGCGTCATAGCCTCAATGTGGAGGATATGATTTTTTTATGCTATTCGACGAACTGCCAACCTGTAATATATAATGAAGTTGTTATTTTTTTAATCAACACTTTAGGAAATTCGAGAGGTGCAATTTATGATTAGGTTTCAAAATATAAGCAAAAGTTATGGTCAAAGCGTTGTGCTGGACGATATCAGTTTTACTATTAATAAAGGTGAATTTGTGGTGCTTATCGGTCCCAGCGGCTGCGGCAAAACAACGACCTTAAAAATGATCAATCGTTTGATTGAGCCGGATAAAGGGAAAATATTCGTCGACGGCAAGGATATCGCCAAGGTAAATCCAGTAGGACTAAGGCGGACTATTGGTTATGTTATTCAACAAATCGGATTGTTTCCCAATATGACGGTAGAGCAGAATATTGCCGTAGTACCGAAGCTTTTGAAGTACCCCAAACCGAAATGGCAAGAGATTGTCCATAATCTACTTGAACTGGTGGATATGCCTTATGAAGAATTTGCGCATAAATATCCGTCGGAATTATCAGGGGGCCAGCAGCAAAGGATTGGCGTGTTGCGCGCGTTGGCGGCGTCCCCGCCCATTGTTTTAATGGATGAGCCTTTTGGCGCCCTTGATCCGATAACCCGTGATTCACTTCAGGAAGAAATAAAGCGGATTCAGAAAAAGCTGAAAAAGACGATTGTGTTTGTCACCCATGATATGGAGGAGGCGCTCCGGCTGGCGGATACCATAATTTTTATGAATCGCGGTAAGATTGTTCAAATGGCGTCTCCTGAAGAATTGCTGCAAAATCCGGCGGACCCAATTATAAAGAGCTTTATGGGTAGGCATATTAATAACGGTAATAATGTACCGAAGCTTTTGGCCGAAGATTTCATGCGCACTAAGGTGTACAAGGTTTACAAAACCAGCCGCACATTGGAATGTGTTGAGCTAATGAGCCGTAAAGAAGTGAATTCATTGATCGTTCTCAATGACGACGATACTTATGCGGGCACGGTCACAATTGAGGCGATTAAAGACCGAGGTAAGGCCGGCCGGGAGATTGGCGAACTTGTTTCCAGTGAAGCGGTAACCATTAATCGTAAGGAAGATGCGCGGGAAGCTTTTGACAAATTACTTGCTTCAGCAGCTAATTATGTTATTGTACTCAACGATGACCGGACTGTCGCCGGGCTGATTACCAGGACCAGTATGGCAAAGGCTTTGGGTGAGGCGCTTTGGGGGGAAATGAAGTGATGGGTATAATTGAATTTTTTATCAACAATTACCTTGATATCCAAAGAAGCTTGCTACGCCATATTCAGCTGGTGGGAATTTCAGTTTTGATCGGGATGATAATATCTATTCCACTGGGGATTTTTCTTTCGCGCCATAAACGGATAGCAGGTCCGGTTCTCGCCGTAGCCGGGATGATCCAGACGATTCCGGGTTTAGTGATGTTGGGCTTTGCGTTGATTTTGTTTGGCATCGGTTTGTTCCCGGCGCTGGTGGTGCTCTCGCTTTACGCGATTTTACCAATTTTACGAAATACTTATACCGGCATCACTGAAGTCGAACCGAGCTATATTGAAGCGGGTCGCGGCATCGGTATGACGAATATGCAGATTTTAGCCAAGGTAGAGTTGCCTTTGTCACTGCCATCGATCATCAGCGGTATCCGAATTTCCACGGTTTATATCGTTAGTTGGTCCACCCTGGCGGGTTTAATCGGCGCGGGCGGTTTGGGAGATTTAATCTGGACGGGACTTTCAAATTATAATTCCAACTATATTTTGGCGGGAGCGATTCCGGCGGCGATTTTAGCGTTCTTGTTAAGCGGGTTAATCGGATTTTTACAACGAATACTCACACCGAGAGGGTTGAGGGGGCTAGATAATGATTAACTTAATTCCCCTTATTTTTGAGCATATGCTGATTGTAGCCGTTGCCACGGTTATTTCGACAGCGCTAGGTGTTGTTTTGGGCGTGATCGCCTATTGGACGCGTCATGTTGACGTGATTATCATGTGGATTTCCGAAACCATTCAAACAATTCCTTCGTTGGCGCTGTTGGCCATGCTGATGATTCTTTTTGGCCTTGGCAATACTACCATCATAGTGGGATTGATACTCTATGCGTTGTTGCCGATTGTACGCAATACCTATACAGGTTTGGTGGGAATTCCGGCCCATATAAAAGATGCGGCGCGCGGCATGGGAATGTCAAAATTGCAACGCTTAACAAAAGTAGAACTCCCGCTATCGTTTCCGTTGATTTTTTCCGGTATTAAGATTGCGGTTGTTAATTCGCTGTCGATCGCGGTTATGGGCGTGCTCATCGGCGCGGGTGGGCTGGGATACCCAATTTACCGCGGCGTTCAGACTCGCAACCTGAGCCGGATTTTATCCGGAGCAATTCCGGTGGTATTAATGGCGTTAATTTTTGACTATGTCATGTCAAAAATTGAGCAACGGCTCATCAAAAGGGCCTAATAAATCTTTTAAGGAGGACAATGATGAAAAACAAATGCATGAAAATCTTGCTGGTCTTAATGGTATTAGCGTTAGCCGTCTCGCTCGCCGGATGTTGGGGCGGAGACACAGTCGTCATAGGTTCTAAGGATTTTAGTGAAAACATTACCTTGGGGGAGATGTTTGCCCAGTTGATTGAAGCCCATACCGACATTAAGGTTACCCGTAAACTGAATATGGGCGGAACCTTTGTCTGCTTTGAGGCCATTAAGAACGGAGATATTGATATTTATCCCGAGTATACCGGGACGGCGCTTGCCGCACAGCTGAAAATGGAGGTTATATCCGATCCTGACGAGGCGTACCGGGTTGTCGCCGAGGAGTTTGACCGGCAGTTTGGCGTCAAGTGGCTTAAGCCTTTGGGCTTTAATAATACTTATACGTTAGCTGTTACCGATGAGGTATACAAAAAATATGGGGTTGAAACATTCAGCGATCTGGTAAAAGTCTCGAAAGACCTGGTTTTCGGGGCGGAACATGAATTTTTTGATAGGCAAGACGGTTATGACGGCTTGGTTGCGATGTATGGATTCACTTTTAAAGGCGAACCGAAGAAGATGAACGCTTCCCTTAAATATCAGGCTATTGGCAGCGGCGATATTGATGTGACCGATGCCTTTGCCACCGACGGACCGATTAAACAATATAACCTTAAAGTTCTTGAGGATGATAAGGGCTTCTTCCCGCCGTACTATGCCGCGCCGATCATCCGTAAGGATACTTTGGAGGACCATCCGGAACTGGAGGAAGTCCTTAATCGGCTCGCATGGTTGGTTGATGACCCGACCATGACTGAACTTAATTACCAAGTCGACGTGGAAGGGAAAGACGTGGAAGTGGTAGTAAGGGAATTTTTACAAAGCAAAGGTCTTTTAGATTAAACCAATAGACATCAAACAAGTTGTTCTAATAGTTAAGCGTTGAAGGCAAAGGGCTGTTGTAAAATAGACTTTTGGTCGTTATGTTCGCCCAGGGTAAAAACCCTGGGCTAGGTTTATAAATCATTTTAAAGCCCGATAAACGCGCGCTGGTAATTCGGAGCTTTAACTTAGCCTATCTCATAGGGTTTGAGAATGGTTTTATATGCCTAGCCAGGTCCTTTAGGGCCTAGTGAAGATGAGAGCATCCGTTTATTGTCTATTTTTGCGACAAGCCCTTTGTAGTATTTAAGTAACTTTAATTTACCTAAAAAGCCGAAATGAAAATTTATGCTGTTCTAATTGAGTTTTTTTGGCAGGGAATTACGTAAAAAGGTGGAATTAATTTTATAATACCGGGCAAAGAAGGGGCCGTCTTGACAAAAGCTTGGACCAGTCGAAATACTTGGATCTGAACGATCCGCGCTTTAATTAGAAATTGACGATACCCCGACTGCCGTAAGCTTGCCGCGATATTTGAAGAGAAGTTAGGCAATCGACTCACCTTGCCTGCGTCTTCGACCCTTTAATCTTGGCTGGTCATATAGGGAGAATCGGAAGAAATTCAAGAAGTAACCACTGAATACACCCGGAACAGCTTTGTTCAGCATAGAGGCTTATCGACAAGATCTGCCGGATAAAAGCGGACAAACGAGAAAGAGGTGTGGTTATGGTGAATTTCGGCGGAAAGAAAGCACGGCGTAGCGAAGAACATTCTCTGATCGGCGCATCAAAAACCGATGTAAGTTTAATCATTTTCGCAATAATCGTCTTTACAGCCATCGCAACCTCCTGCTTTGCCGCTGAAAATAGCATCAGTTGGACCGAGGATGAGCTTGCCTTTATGGAAAGTCATCCGGTGATTCGTCTCGGAGTTGACCATGGGTTTGTGCCGTTTGAGTTTATCGATGAAGACGGAGAATATAAGGGAATCGCCGCCGACTATCTCGCTTTGATTAGTGAAAAGACCGGTCTGCAATTTGAAATCTTAAAAGGCTTAACCTGGCCTGAAGTCTATGAGCGGGCGCTTACCGGGAATGTTGACGCGCTGCCCGCCATTGGTAGAACCGATGAAAGAGAAAAACATTTCCTCTTTTCCGAACCGTATTACTACTACAAAAGAGTGATCGTAACCCGTGATATCGATACCGAGATCTCAAGCATAGACGATTTGAAAGGCTACGCCGTAGCCGTCCAGCGCAATAGTTCGCATCATAGCTATTTATCGTCTTACCCAAATATAAATCTCAGTATTTATGATTCCGCCGAAGCCGCGCTTGCCGCTGTAGCAACGGGGACCGAGAAAGCCTTTATCGGAAACCTCGCCACAACAAATTACCTCATCCGTTCAAACGGGCTGACGAATCTCAGATTTGTGGCTTTTGAGGCTGAAAAACAACAGGCCTTATATTTTGCCGTCCGAAAAGACCGGCCTCAACTGGTAAGCATCATCAATAAAGCTTTGAATTCAATCCCCGAAAGTGAAAAACTGGCCATCAACAAAAAGTGGATCGACTTGGATACCGACTTTGATTACGGACCTATTATTCGCATTCTGTCTATTGTCGGCGCTTTAACCGCCGTCGTTTTGTCCGTATCGTTTTTTTGGATTGCGCGACTGCAAAAAGAAATCCGGCATCGGAAACAGATCCAGCTTGAGTTGGAACAAGCAAAATACGAAGCGGATAAAGCCAACGAATTCAAGTCAAATTTTATGGCCAGGATGTCCCATGAGATCAGAACTCCGCTGAATGCAATTACCGGTTTGTCATACCTGTTGAAAAAGACCGAGATCTCCGTAACGCAGAATATGTATATCGACCGGATCATCCAAGCGGCAAACAACATGTTGAGTATTATCAACGATATTCTCGATTTCGCTAAAATCGAAGCAGGTAAAGTCGAGCTTGAGATTACCTCTTTCAGCATGAATCAGTTGATTCAAAATGTGGTTAATATCGTCTCCTATAAAATCAGCGAACAGGGAATCGGTTTTAGATTGAGGAAGGACCCTTTTGTTCCCAATTGGTTTTTCGGTGATCCCAAGCGGCTCGAACAGATCTTGCTAAATGTTCTGAACAATGCCGTTAAATTTACCAGCGCCGGTGAAGTGTCGTTGGATGTTCGTTTAATAGGGAAAGAGAATGACGAACATCATATCCTATTTACCATTAAGGATACGGGAATAGGCATGTCGGAAGAACAAGTAAATAAGCTCTTTAAACCTTTTGAGCAAGGCGACAGCAGCATCAATCGGCGTTTTGGAGGTTCCGGCCTAGGGTTGTCCATTGTCAAAAACTTACTGGATATGATGGGTGGAACAATAGAAGTGTTCAGTACGCCCGGAGAAGGCTCAACCTTTATCCTTCGATTGTCGCTAAATGTCGATAAGGAGAAGGAAGATGTGTATCTAAAAACCTTATCATCCGAACACTTTAGGCAGATCAAAACTCTGGTTTTGGAAAAAACAAGCGCGGATATCAACCTAATTGAAAGCTATTTGAGCAGCTTTGGAATGCACTCTGAGCTTACCAGTTCAGAAGCAAGCGCTCTAAGTATGATCGAGGACGCAAACGGTAAATTTGGCAAGCCATTCGACCTGTTTATTATCGATTATGATACCCCGGCCGGGGGTGGTTTCAACTTTATTGAGACGATCCGTAACAATGATAAAATCGTTAAGTTTCCGAAGATTATAATGCTTTTGCCGATGATGCGGGAAGATTTGTTCGATAAACTTAATGAGCATGGAATCGATCTGGGTATCGGCAAGCCGATCATACCCTCAATATTGCTTAATGGGATTATGGATATTTTCAATTTGAAAGCAGTTTCCCCTTCCCAGCCTGCGACAGGTAGAGAATCCGGTCCGGCGAAACTTGATAAGCCCCATCGTGTATTGCTGGTGGAGGATAACAAAACGAATCAGTTAATTGCCGAGTCGCTATTGGAGCAGGTAGGGATAAAATCGATCATTGCCAACGATGGGAAGGAAGCCGTAGAGCGATTTCGGGAGCACAGGGACAGCATCGATTTGATATTGATGGATTTACACATGCCTGTCATGAATGGCTATGAAGCTGCGGAAAAAATTCGAGAACTGTCAACAGGTGTCCCTATCGTAGCGATGACGGCCGACGTCATTATGGGGGTTCGCGACAAATGCGCGCAAAGCGGGATATACCATTACATCAGTAAGCCCTTTAATCCCGATCATTTTATTCAAACCGTCAAAGACATTATCATTGCAAATGAATTTAACGCCGATACGGATAAGGCCGTACTCAACCGGCAACTTGGCCTAAGAAATATGGGCGATAATTTAGACTTGTATCATCGGGTGTTGGAAGAATACCGCAACGAGAATCAGGATACTTTGGACCGGCTGGAAGCCGCGATTCGTGAAAAAAGATACGCTGATGCCGCGCAAATCGTACATAAGGTTAAAAGCAGTTCCGGAAGTATCAGCGCCAAATCACTGCATGAGATGGCCATTTCCTTGCAGAAAGCGCTGAAAGAGGAAAAGGAAGACGAAATAGCGCCATTACATGAGGGATTCTCAAAATTATTAAGAAAACTGCTTGAGGAGATTAAAGTGATCCTAAGGGAAACCGGGAGTGAGCGCGGGCTAAAGAAGGAGGGAGTATAATGCAAATTAAGATTTTGGTGGTTGACGACTCGGCATCGGATCGATTAATCATCCAAAGCATGATCAGCGACTATTGCATCTTGACCGCTTGCGACGGTGTGGAAGCCATGCGGATGCTTGAGGAGCATGAAGGGATTAATTTGCTGATTCTCGATCTGAATATGCCTAATATGAACGGGTTTCAGGTTCTTGAAGCGCTGAAAAAAGACGAACGGTTTAGGAAGTTGCGCATTATAATTTTGACTAATCATGATGAATTGGAGAGTGAAATCAAGGGCTTAGAGCTTGGCGCGGTAGACTATATCCGCAAACCGATTCAGATGGCTTCATTGAAAGCCAGGATTGATGTTCATGTCACGCTGTTACGCGCTCAGGATGCATTGGAGCGGGAGCGTAAAGCGATTGAAGAAGCATTGCGTGAGAGTGAACGCAGTAAATCCGTTTTACTTTACCACCTTCCGGGACTTGCCTACCGGTGCAATTACGATCGTGACTGGACGATGCAGTATGTTTCCGCCGGCTGCTTTAATCTCACGGGCTATCCTCCGGAGAGCCTGCTGTATAACAGAAACCTGTCCTATAACGATCTGATCGCCCCCGAATACCGCGAAGTCTTATGGAATGAATGGAAACGAATTCTTGCCGCAAGGCAACCGTTTAAATATGAGTACGAGATCCTAACCGCCACCGGCGAGCGGAAATGGGTTTTGGAACTGGGCCAAGGGATTTACAACGAGCAAGGTGTAGTTGAAGCGTTGGAAGGAATCGTTCTTGACATATCGGATCGAAAAGCAATGGAAGATACCCTGAAATATAATAATGAGCACGATAGCTGGACCGGGTTGTATAATCGTAATTATCTGGTATCTTTACTTGAAAAGGATATCAAGCTAAAGAAGGAGTCGAAAAAAGCGCTCATCGTGATTAACTTGAGTATGATTCAGTTGTTAACGCTCAATTATGGGTTTCAGTATAGTCAGAATCTGATCAAAAAAGCGGCTGAGGCTCTTAGTCGGCATTGCGCCGATCAGCGTTTTTTGTTCCGGCCGCGTGAAAATAGCTTTCTTTTCTATCTGGCAGACTACAAAGATAAAAACGAGCTTGTTGATTTCAGCAATGTCATTGTAGAAACTTTAGAATCCGTATTTGTAACGGACAGGATAGGCGGCGGGATCGGGATTCTCGAGATTGAGCCGAACCAGAGTGAAGCGGATATCGACTTATTTCTCAGAAAACTCCTAATTGCCTCAGAAAGGTCGGTCAGTTTGTTTGGAAAAGACTTTGAAACTTGTTTCTACGACGAAGAGTTGGAAGCCTTGGTTAACCGCGAAAGAGATATTGTGGAAGCGCTCAACGTTATCGCGGCGGATGATTATACCAATGATGAGCTGTTTTTGCAATACCAGCCGATTATGGATTTAAGAACCGGTTTAATCTGCGGCTTTGAGGCGCTGGCCAGATTAAGAACGGCAAAGCTCGAACCGGTATCTCCCGCTGAATTCATTCCGCTTGCCGAGAAAACAAAGCTCATTCTCCCTATTGGCGAAAAAGTGATTATCAAAGCATTTTGTTTTTTAAACAAGTTGAACGAGCATGGATATAACGAAATCAGCGTTTCTATCAACATCTCCGCTATTCAGCTATTAAACCCCGATTTCACAAGCAGGCTGTTTGAATTAATCGGCGAGATGAAGGTTAACCCGAAAAACGTCGGCATTGAGATTACGGAATCGGTCTTTGCTTCCGATTTCGAATATATCAATGATATTATCGGCAAACTGAGGGAGGCGGGGCTCCACATAGCGATCGACGACTTTGGGACCGGCTATTCCTCGCTGGCCAGAGAGAAAGAATTAAAAGTTGATTGCATGAAAATCGACAAGCATTTTATCGATAGACTGTTATGCACGGACCCAAAGAAAACGATAACCAGCGATATCATTTCGATCTCCCATAAACTGGGGCATAGCACGATTGCCGAAGGAGTGGAGCACGAAATCCAACTGCAGTATTTAAAAGAACACGACTGCGATCGAATCCAGGGATATCTGCTCAGCAAGCCGCTGGATGAAGAAGTGGCGATTAAGTTTTTGAAAGACACGATCAAAATATGACCGCTATTAGGTCATAAAATATTAAACTTGCATCCGGCAAGTAAATCATAAAAACCTTGATTTAAGGTTATTTTATTATACTGATAATTTGTTAGATGTTTACATTTATGGTTGTTCAATAAGTTTAGTTGCCGGATCGAAGTTAAAATTTAGCAAAAGCTTACAACTTTACCGCAAAATATAAAACAGTTGACTAGTTTATAGACTAGTAGTAGAATATGAATATGGATTCATATGAATGTGAATTCACATTCATATTTAATAATTTAGTTGCATACGGAGAGAAGGAATATTATGCCAAAAGAAACATTCTTTAATCTACCCGTTGAGAAACGGGAAAGGGTTATTGAGGCGGCGATTGACGAGTTTGCCGCCCATCCTTTTCACAAAGCGCGGGTGACGGCCATTGCCGAACAGGCCGGAATTGCCATGGGCAGCTTTTACCAATATTTTGAAGACAAAAAAGATCTTTTTAAATACCTTATTGAGCTAATAATGGAGAAAAAGTTGTCGTACATTAACCGTGACATAGTTGAAAATAGGGATAAGTATGGGTTTTTTCAGTTGTTGCGTGAGGCTTATTTGAGTGGAATCAGGTTTGCCAAGGATAATCCCAGCTTAGTGCCGATTGGGATGATGTTGGCTTCGGACAAGGAACTGTATCGCGAAATTTACGGCGAACACGAGGATAAAGGGGTGGATTTTTTTAGGCGATTATTGGAGCACGGCATAGAGCAAGGGACGGTCGATCCGGTCATTGATCCGGCGTTTATCGCTAAAATGTTAATGGGGATGACTTATTCGTTAACCGATTTTATTATAGAGGATGGGAAAGTGGATCTGGAGGATATGGGGGTTATCGATCAGATGCTTTATTTTGTAGAAAACGGCATAAAAAAGAGGGATAACTAACGTAAAATAACATCGATCATTAAGTTTTAACGTCCCGCCGGTCAAATCGAGCGCTGAATTACGTGCGCGACGACGCGAAGGAGGTTAAGCGGATGGCTTTGCTGGAGTTGCAAGGCGTTAAGAAGATTTACCGACAAGGTAAGATTGAAGTGCCTGCCTTAAGGGGGATCGACCTGAAGGTGGAAACGGGTGAGTTTACCACTGTCTTTGGTCCATCCGGTTCCGGAAAGACAACCCTGCTGAATATAATCGGCTGTTTGGATAAACCTAGCGACGGCAGGATTAGATTCGACGGTCAAGAATTGGGCGCTATGGATCAGAAGGGTCTGGCGATGATCCGACGGCATCAGGTGGGTTTTATCTTTCAAAGTTACAACCTGATTCCGGTCTTGACCGCTTATGAAAATGTCGAGTTTGCCGTGAGATTGATTAACAAACATGATGATAAAGAGTTAAGAGAGAAGGTAATGAAGATCCTGGCGGCGGTCGGCCTGGAAGGTTTGGAAAACCGTAAGCCGCATGAGTTGTCGGGGGGACAGAAACAGCGGGTAGCCATCGCCAGGGCTTTGGTCAAAGAACCCAAACTGGTGCTGGCCGACGAACCTTCCGCCAACCTGGACTCCAAAACCAGCGAAGAGGTGCTTCAAGTGATGGTTAAAATGAACCGGGAACTTGGCACCACCTTTATCTTTTCCACCCATGATCCGAGAGTGATGGATTACGCCCGGCGGTTGATCGAGATCCGGGATGGGCTGATCTCCAAGGACCAAAGGAGGGGGTAAGATTGTTTCTAACCAAATTAGCCTTTAAAAACTTGGCCCGCCATCGCAACCGGACTTTAATCACCGCCGTCATTATTGCCTTTGCCATCTTCTTTTATATCCTCCTTGATTCCATGGTCGGCGGGATGACCGAGATGTCTTATCAAACGATCATTGATTACGAAGCCGGGCATCTACAAGTGGTCAACGAAGCCTATTGGGAGGAAGAGGAGAAATTGCCCCTCGAAAATCTGCTCCCGGACGAGGCGCGAATTAGGGACAACATTCGAAAGATCGACGGTTATCTGGCCTGTTCTCCGGAGTTAAACTTTCAAGCCCGGCTTAATTACGGCGGTGATGAACTGCCGGTGATCGGCAAAGGGATCCTTCCCGAGGATTTTTTGAAAGTATTCCCTTGGGAAGGCCAATTAATAGAGGGGAGGATGTTCGCTCCGGGCGAATCCCGGGCGGTCCTGGGGAAAAGATTGGCCGAGTTAATGGAATTGCGGGTTGGCGATTATGTTACCCTGTTGGTTAAGGATAAAAACAGGACCTTTAATACTATCGAAGCGGAGATCGCGGGGCTGGTCCATACGACCAACCCCAATGTCAACCAAAATTATGTCTATCTCCCGCTGGGTCTGGCGCAAGAAGCGCTGAATGTGGGGAGTAATGTCAGTAAGATCATTGTCAGGCTTGAGAATAAAAAACAAGCGCCGGCGGTCGCCGTTGGACTGGAACGGGAATTGACAGGGAATGACGGCAATCCGGGCGTTTACTCTTGGAATGAGATCGAGGCCGTGTCGTTCGTCGAAGCTCAAAAGATCGAAAACCAGGTTATTTTGACGATAATTCTGGCGATCGCCGCCATTGCCATCATTAATACCGTAATCCTGGCCGCGCTGGAAAGAAGGGAAGAGATCGGGATGATGAAGGCGATGGGGTTACGAAACATTGAGATAGTCTATACCTTTGTCCTAGAATCGGTGGGGATCGGCGCCCTAGGCGGGATGATCGGTATCGTCTTGGGGTTTGCCGGGGTGTGGATGATGGTCGCGCGCGGGATCGACTTTGAAGCGCTCTATGGATTGGATCTTGCCTCATTCGGCATGCCGGTAATCGGCAAAGTTTATGGAGTTTGGAACCCGGCGGCTTTTATTAAAGTCTACACTTTTGGAATTATCGTCTCCTTTTTGGCCAGCATTTTCCCGGCGCGCCGGGCGGCGGTTCAAGACCCGGTGAAGACGATATACCATCGCTAGGAGGGGTTCGGATGTTATTCCTTGCTAAATTGGCCTTTAAAAACTTGTTCCGCAGTAAATCAAGGACGATAGTATCCGTGGTCGCCGTCGCTTTTGCCGTTATGGTCGTGGTTTTTGCCAGGGGGTTAATTGAAGGAATGATCGCCTCCGTATCCGCCGATCATATCTACTATCACTCCGGGCATATCAGGATTGTGGACGCCGAATATCAAAAACGGGAGCGGCTGTTGACCTTGAAATATCCGGTGGATGGTTTTGCCGGGCGGGGACTGGAGGAGATGACCGCCGCATTGGAGAACTTGGAGGACATCGAAATGGTCATCCCCAGATTGAAATTCGCCGCTACGGTCAGCACCGGAGAGGAACTGGTCGCCATGAGCGGTTGGGGTGTTGTTCCCGAACAGGAGCTTAACTTCACCGATCTTGAGGACTATTTGGTTGAGGGAAGGATGGTTACCGCCGGCCAACGGGAAGTGGTAATGGGTACGGCCTTGTTGAAGAAGATCAATTGCCGGGTGGGGGATAAAGTTACCATCCTGTTTAATACGGCTTTTGACTCTTTAAGAGGAATTACTTTCCGGATCGTCGGGCGGGTGGAAAGCGGCTTGAAGCTCCTTAATGAACTGATCTTTTTTCTGCCGTTGGACCAGACCCAGCGCCTTTTAGACATGGAAGACCAAGTTACCGAGTTATTGCTGGTCACTCCGGATAAGAAGCTGATCCCCGAGGTCTTGCCGAAGGTCAAGGCGTTATTGGCCGAACAGGGCGAGGATCGGTATTTGGCTTTGAGTTACCGGGAGACCAGCGACTTGATTCCCTTAATGGATTTATCCGCCGCTATCTATAACTTTATCTATATCTTTCTGGTCCTTTTATCTTGTGTGGTCGTGGTTAATACGATGATTATGATCGTTAAGGAGCGGACCAAGGAGATCGGGATGATGGCGGCGCTTGGATTAGAAAAAAAAGACATTCTTCAGCTTTTCGTTATTGAAGGCGCGATTATGGGAGTATTGGGCAGTCTGTGCGGCGCTGTCGCCGGACATCTGATCAACAGTTATTTGGCGGGGGTCGGTTTCGATTATGGCGAGGCTTTGTCCGGAATCAGTTCGGAATTGATCTTTAACACCATGATTTACCCTGTTTCATCGATTCACGATAGTATATTCTCCTTTGCGCTGGGAGTAATCATTGTTACCATGGCTTGTTTGATTCCGGCCCGGAAGGCGGCCGGACTTGAACCTAGTGAGGCGATGCGGGAAGGATAAAAGAAGGGAGAAGTTGAGCATGAAAAGGTCGGTTGTTTCTTTTTTTTCATTGATTGCCGTCTCCATTATCGCAAACTTGGCGTTTAGCGCTTTAACGGCGGAAGAGATTATCAAACGCAGAGATGATAATGAACACTACGATACCGCCCGGATGGAGGCGGAAATGATCATTGTCAATCGGAACCGCAAGCTTACCAAGACCATGACCATTTACGCCCAGGACGACAATGGTCTGGCCGTCTTCTCCAATCCCCGGGACCGGGGGACCAAATTTTTAAAACGCGGCGATGATCTGTGGATCTTCTTCCCGGAGGCTGAGGATCTGGTGAAGATCTCCGGTCACATGTTGAACCAAGGGATGATGGGCAGCGACTTTTCCTATCAAGATATGCTGGAATCGGATAAGCTGACCGATTTATACCGGTTTACATTGATCGGAGAGGAGAACTTGGCGGGTCGCCCCTGTTATGTGTTGGAAGGAATAGCCAGAGAAGGCAAGCAGGTCTCCTATTACCGGCGTAAATCATGGGTAGATCGGGAAAGGTTCGTCGGTTTGAAGGAAGAGTTATATGCCCAGAGCGGACGGCTGTTGAAAGTGATGACCGTTACCAAGGTGGAAAAGCTGGAAGACCGTTGGTATCCGATGGTAGCGGTGATGGAAGACAAGCTGCGCAAAGATACGCGAACCGAGTTTGTTATTAAGTCAATCGAGTTTAATCCGAAATTGCCGGCCGGGATCTTTACTCTGGAGAATTTACGATGAGCGCCGGAAACTGGAAGCTGGTGGCCGGAGGCTGGAATCTGCATCTCAAATTTTTTAAATTTACATTACTTTAGTTTGCAATGGCTTATAGAAGGAGGATTACTCATGCGGCAGACCTCCATCTTAACAATCCTATTTTTGTTGTTAACGGTTCTTGCTGCTCAGGTACTGGCAATCGAAGCCGGAGGAGAGGCGGAGGTGTCATACTCCGGGGTATTATCCGAAGCGGGAGATTTTAAAGACGAATTTATAGATCGGATCAATTTGGAATTTTTTTTACCCCCGCTTGGGAATACCGAGTTTAGCTACGCTTTTCAGATCAGTAAGCCTCTGCAGGATTTGCTCGCCGACGAAACCGCGGTCTATTTCGCCAAAAAGCTTTATCTGAAGCATAAATCCGACAAAATCCACCTCACCTTAGGCCGGCAACCGGTCTCCTGGTCTTTCGGTTCTTTACTCAATCCGGTGGATTATACCTTGGGTTCGGTGGCTTTAGATGAAGAGAATAACAGTAAGTATACCGACGCCGTCGAAGCCTATATTCCGTTTAATTGGAATTCCGGCCTGTCGCTGGTGGCTTCCTTTCCCGAAGGGTTCACTTCGAAAGAAGCCCATAGAAAATGGGGGGCCAGGGCCAGGTTTGGAGTAAAAGGTTACGACTTGACCTTAAATTATGTGCAAGAGGCGGATGTTGCCGGGCCGACGGCGGGAGCGTTGGATGAAATTTTAGGCGCTATTCCCGAGAAGCGGATTGGTGTTACTTTTAAAGGGGACTTAAGGGATTTCGGGGTTTATGGCGCTTACGGGCATTATTTTGGGGAAGGGGTCAAAAGTGGCGATAGTTATCTCTTGGGCGCCGATTATAGTTATAATCTTATTCATGGTACTAAAATCATCTTCCAAATGGAGTACCTTGGAGTTGAAGTGGAATTTCTGGAGCCGCGGTTACGGAAGAACCTATTGAAAATGGATAGCGATGACCAGCGAATTGATTTTTTTATCGGAAGTTTAAAATATCCGTTGGATGACTTTTCATCGATCGCTTTAATAACCATGGTTAATCTGGATGACGGCAGTTTATTTTTGACACCAAGTTATTTAACTACTTTACCGGGAAATTTTGACCTTGAGATTAAGGCTACCTTGTTTGGGGGTAAGGCCGGCGGCTTGTTTGCTCCGGGGGAAGCAATGCCGAAGGCGGTCATTGCCGTTAGCTTGAGGTATCCTTTCTAACAAATGGGGTTTACGGGTGAGTTGCTGATTGAGTGCTGAATGAAAAATGGATAAACCGCCCAGCGGCGGTTTTTTGTTTGGGAGTTGACACTGGCAACAGTTACTACCGGAGATTTCGCAATCTTCCGCTTTAATAGACGTTAATAAATTTAGAGAATAGCGATGAACGGAGGAGAGGAATTGAAACGTAAATTGAGGATGTTCGGTATCGGTCTGGGCGTTATTTTGATTTTATTTTCATTGCTCACCTTTACTACCGAACGGATTAACCAGGCGCGGGAGAAAAAGGTGATGCTCGGGTTTGAAACTTTACTGGACCGGGAAGATGTGGCTATAGGAGAGGTTATTCAATACGTCAATCAGAATATTGATACGGTTTCTAAGGAAAACGCCGCTAAGTTGGTGAGGGGGATTGAACGGGTCCATAAGGCCAGTCTGCCTCAATGGGAGAAGAAGTTCGAGAATGAGGCGCTCCAAAGAGAACTGGCCCGAATTTACCTGGAGAACGATTGGAGCTTGGACGATTTCAGCGATATCCGGGATCAGAAATTAAGGACGATTGTGGAGGAAGCCATCGCCGGCGGTTATAAGGTGGAAACCGCGGAAGGCTTTTTCTTCCCGGTGATCGATTATGATTTCTATTACCAATATCATCAAGCCGTTACCCCGGATCTGGCGGCTTATCTGGAGATTATGGCGGTTGAATCGGACCGGACTCCGGTGAAGGACGCGGCGCTGATGATCAGTTGGGAGGAGATCCTGAAGCGGGCGTTGCGCCAGGAAGAGTTTATCAAGGAGTATGCCGCTTCGGAGCAGGTGGAAGCGGTGCAAGGGTTGTTAAAGCGCTACGTTACTTTTGCCTTGTTCGGTTGTAACAACACCCCGTTATTCAGTTACGATACCATGAAAATGAAACCGGAAGCCAAGGCGGCCTATTTGAAACATTCTTGGGATGAGAAACAGGGGAGCTTTTCGGCCCTGATGAAGGAATATCTGAAGGTGCTGGCGGAGAATGATTACCGGTTAAGCGAGGAAGTGGGTGAATTCAGAAAAAAGGCGGCCGAGTCGTTTAATTAACAGGTTGGATTGAATTATTATTCCGCCGATAACTATCTTTCCATTTCACCCTCAGTTATGGGATAGCGACATTTAATAATGTGTATCAGAGCATCGATGAACTGATTCGGCATAGCGATAAGTTGATGTATGAAGAGAAGCACAAAAAAGCGGCCGGAAATTTATCCGATTACGCCGGATTTTAAATATCCAGCCGTAAAGTCGGAAGTCGGACCTCAAAGGCGGGAAGCTCAAACTGGAAAGTTTCCAAGTCTAAAACTGAAAGGAACAAAACAAAGCCCCGGTGTCGTGTTGGCAACTTGATGCCGGGGTTGATAATTTTGGGCCGGTTAAAACGCCGAACTTAAGGCCGGATAAGTGAAGAAACAGATATGGACCAAATTTAGGGCAAAATGGACCAGGATGCCGGTTTCGATCCGTTGGGTTTTATGGTAGGCAAAACCGTAGCCGATTCCGGCCACGGTGGCGATGAGGGCATATCTCAACCCTCCGCCGTAATGCCCCAATCCGAAGATGAACGACGCTACAAATAGCGCTGCTATTTTACCGCCTTTGAAATTCAATTTTCGGCTGAGATTACCCTGGATCAGCCTTCTGAAAAACGCTTCTTCAGGCACACAAACGAATAACAAATTGACCGCCATCCAGATGGGTAAAAAAGATACGGTTTTGGGTTCGAACCGGATATAGCCGAGAGCTAAAGCTAGGGTAACCGCAGCGGTAATAGTGGGGACTCCGGTTAAGGCCGCAGCCTTGATTATTTCCAGCCAAGGCTTGACACCCCTGGCCAATTCATCATAAAAATTCAGAATAAAGAATCCCGCCAATGCCTTGTCGAAGTTAAGGCGCATAGCGTAGGGGATTCCGTTTTTGCTGATTACCGTCGCCGGTATAAACAAATAATTGTTGAAACCGGGCAGCCGATGCAGGAAGAACAACACGGAAACGATAAAAGTAATGGTGATGAATAGGGCGTTGTTGTCGATCCGGTTTCGTAGTAATAAAACGATAATAACGGTCATGACGGTTGCCAAACCGGTAAGGTCCAGTATTTCGTAAATTAGCCCGGCGGCCGCCGCCAATAGTAACAGTAAATGGCTCAGTTTAAAGTTTTTCGTAAAAAGTGAAACAGGCAACCACATGGCAATGATTGAGCCCATTAATAAGGCGTAAGGCAGTATCGGTCGCATCTTCTTTTCCAACCTTTCGAAAGATCACCGATAATAATTCGCATTTAAAACCTTTTTTCCTTTTAAGTGGGAACCGGCATCTGAGAATAGTTGTCACGGCGGAACGATAAGGTGCTGTTTTCGGCTCCATTGCGGCAATAATTGTGAAAATATTATTAAAGGGATGGACTTTATCTTAACGATGAATTATTCTATTGTAATAGTGCGTCTCAAAAATAATGCGCTAAAAGCCGTCAGTCGGAACGTTTTTAGCAAGCGCCGATCGGCGGAGTACTTTATCGCTTGATTTTTAACGCGAGGTTCGGCATGTTGAAAATAAGACAATTATACTTGGAGATATTTACCGATCGGGATTTTTACCGGCAAATGTTAAAATTGTCCCTGCCGGTGATGCTCCAAAATTTCATCTCCGCCTTTTTAAATATGATTGATACGGTTATGGTCGGAAAATTGGGAGAGACGGAGATCGCGGCGGTGGGGATCGCCAATCAATATTTTTTCTTTTTTATGATGTTCATGATCGGACTTTCCGCCGGATGCGGCGTGTTCATCGCGCAATTTTGGGGCAAACGGGATTCCCGGAATATTAAACGGATCCTGGGCATCGGTTTGGGAACATCGGTAATGGTGTCCTTGTTGTTTATGGTCTTGGGCTGGTTGATCCCGGATGGGATTATGGCGCTGTTCAACAATGATCCCCGGGTGATCCGGTTGGGCGCCGGGTATTTAAAGATCGTTTTGGTCAGTTATTTGTTTACGGGTATCACTATCATCTACAATTTTTCCCTCCGGTCGCTCGGCATTACCGTAGAGCCGATGCTGATTAGCGGGTTGGCCGTTATTTGCAACGCTTTTTTCAACTATGTGTTCATCTTCGGCAAAATGGGCGCTCCCGCCATGGGAGTGGAAGGGGCGGCCTTGGCGACGGTAATCGCCAGGGTAATGGAGGCCGGCGTCCTGACAGCGGTGGTTTATAAGGGGAAAAGCGCCTTGGCGGCTTCGTTTAAAGAATTAACCGATCTAAGCTTGGAGTTCATCAAAAAATCCTATCGGACCATCTTCCCGGTGCTCTTGAATGATATCTGCTGGGGGCTGGGGACCATGGTCTACGCGGCGGTCTACGGAAGAATGGGGGCCCAGGCGGTAGCCGCGGTTCAGATTTGTAATACCACCAGCAATTTATTTATGGTGGCCATCTTTGGGATTTCGAGCGCGGCGGCGGTAATGTTGGGCCAGAGAATCGGCGCGGGAGAGTACGAGTTGAGCAGGGATTATGCGCGCAGGTTTTGCATCCTGGCTATAATTTTGGGGATTATATTAGGGTTGTTGCTGGCGGCGGCATCGCCGTGGATTCTGAATATGTTCAACCTCTCGATGGCGGCGCGCCATTATTCGCAGATTATTTTGTATCTAATTTCCGCGCTCTTTTTTATCAGGATCTTTGATATCGTCTTGATTGTCGGTATTCTCAGGGGCGGGGGCGATGTCCGGCAAGCGCTGCTTATCGAAGGATTCACCATGTGGGGCATTGGGGTGCCGCTGACCATTTTGGGCGCTTTCGTTTTTAAGCTTCCGATATATGCCGTGTATGCGCTGGCTTTGTTGGAAGAGGTCGTCAAGGGAATTATCGGGACAATGAGGTTAAAATCGGGCCGTTGGATTAATAATGTTACTCACGGCATGGAAGTATAGAATGGTTATTGATACAATTTGATTTAAAATCTACCATCTAGTTTTTGCGGCTATTAAGCCATTGGGTCAATTCATCATGAGTGGTCACTTTTTTACGTAATATATCCAAAACCAGATCATGAGTTAAAACCGTATTAAATTCCGGTTGATAGCTGATCGCCTTTTTTTGCCCGGCCAGTTTGACCATGAACGGTACCCGGTGGTCTTTTTTGCCGTCGAACTTTTTCGCCTTACCATAGGGATGGTCCGAAGAGATGATGATATTGGTTTCTTCCCAAACTCCTTCGGCCTCCATTTCTTTGCGAAGCCGGCCCAAAATAATGTCGCACAAGATTAAATTATCCGCATAGCCTTTAACCGATTGGTCCCACCAAGCATGATTATGGATGAACGGCGGATGCGGCACCGGGAAATGAATAAATACCAAACCATAATTGGTATCGGCCGCCAGCTTTCTGGCGCCGTCAAAGATTTCCCGGGTGGCGATTTGATGTTGAGCGTAATGGAGCGACAGCACATGAAAAAAGCTATAAAGCTGTGTTGTAAGATTATCCCATAACGTGTCCTTGGAACTGACAAATTGAAAACGGTAAGCGCTCCAGTCGCAAAAGTCCAAATCATGGCCGATCAAACGTGAATAAGGCAGGTATTCGCCGAGTAAAGCGGTGTTAAACCCGAGTTGTTTAGCCCGGGAGAAAACGTTAGGCTGGCTTCCCCAGCTTACCGTCGAGTTTGATCCCTCAAAGCCCACATTGAGAGTATCAAAGTCATCCAGGCTCGCATAGTGGATCATTTTCCCGCTAAGGAGCGCCGGGATGGATAAAATCGTAGCCCCGGCGGGAGAGTAAGCATTTTCGGCAAAGAGGGATTCTCCTTTAAAACAATCAAATTCAGGCAACTTTAGATTTTGGGGACGATCGATGAATGAAATCCGGAAATCCATCTCATCAAAGATCAGCCATAACACCCGTGGCGTATTGGGAGCCGGGTCGACGATCGGCTTGGCGATCGCCGGCAAATCTTTGGGCAGATCCTGACGGAAAAAACCTTGGACGGACTGGCCAAGGATGATCAAGGCAAAGGGCGCCAGAAACAGAGTGAAGACCTTTGCCACCTTCGCCCGTCGCCATAATAACACTATGATAATCGTCAATAGCGACAGATTGAAGACCTTTTCGTTAAGGTTCGGAATACTATTGGCGGTATTAATCAGGAAAGATAAGACCATCAAACAGGCGAATATTTTAGCCGCCTTCAAAAAGAACTTATTGTTCAATTGGCGAATTAGCAAGAGACAACCCCAGGTGACGAAGGTAAAGAGAAGTTCATTGATGATTAAGGCTAAAAAACTATTGGCGGTAGGGAAATATTTCATATAAAGTTTGGAACGGTAAAAAAAACGCAACCAGATGCTACTTAAGCAAATGTTCGCGAAGGATAAGGAGAATAGAAAATCATGCAGCATTATTTAGCCTCCGCACAGCGATTTCAGTAACTGATTTATTTTCAGCGATTTAAATCTTTAATCATGAATCAAATTTAAAATTAAAAAGGTGTGAATTTATGATAAATAATTTTTATTATAGCACGTTTTGAAGGATTGTGTCAAGTATAGTTCGCAATTTTCCATCGGGACCGTCTAAGCTAAGCTGCTTTGCGCCTGGCTAAGATATGCTGAAGAATATCTTTCCTGATATAGCATCTAGAAGTCTCCCAATCTTCAGCGTATTCAATTAGATAACAACTAATAAGCCGTATATAGGAATCCATTGAAGGGA
>JAAYHS010000126.1 GCA_012735315.1 Bacillota bacterium
CAAGGGCTGATGAGTTTAACTCAAAGGTATTTCCAACTTCGTCAAAGCTGGCGAACCGCCTAGTGCGGACCCGCATGCTAGGTGGTGTGAGAGGACGGGGGCTTGCCGCCCCCTCCTACTCGATTGGCTTGTTAGTCGGAATATTACCAGCTTTTGTCTTCCAGACTCCCGACTTTCTGCCTCCCGGCTCTTGACTTCCGACTTCTGTCTCCTGACTACTGACTCCTATCTCCTGTCTCCTCAACCTCATTTACCATCTTTTCTCTAAGTTTGTCTGAGAATACCGGTCCCCCTTTTTGCGCATGATCTTAATGCCGACTTGATGTGAGAACGGCGCGGCAGGGGGTATTATTATGGATAAATTGAATAAATTTGTGGCGACGCTTTTAGCGGTTTTGATGGCGCTTAATTCATGGGGTATCGGGGTGATTCAGGCCAAGGAAGACGCGGAACGTTCCCTTACGGGGCCGGATTTAAAGATTGACGGTGTTTCCGCGGTATTAATGGAACCCAGTTCCGGTGAGATCATATTTAGTAAAAACCCAGATCGGAAACTTCCGCCGGCAAGTGTCACTAAGTTAATGGTAATGCTGTTAACTCTTGAAGCGTTGGATAAAGGCCAAGTCAAATTAACCGATGTGGTCTCCGCCTCTCCGGAGGCCTGCCGGATGGGAGGTTCTCAGATTTGGCTCGAACCCGGAGAAGAAATGACTGTGGCCGATCTCTTGAAAGCGGTCTGTATCGTTTCGGCCAATGACGCTTCTTACGCTTTAGCCGAACATCTGGCCGGTTCGGAAGCGAATTTTATCGCCTTGATGAATAAACGCGCCGCTGAATTGGGATTAAAAAACACTCACTTTGTGAATACAACCGGCCTTGAACCGGACGCCGTGGGCGAGGGCAATCTGACCTCAGCCGCGGACATGGCGATTTTAGCCCGGGAAGTTATTAAGTATCCATTGGTTTTTAAATGGACCGGCGTCTGGATCGATAGCCTGCGGGACGGCAAATCCTTCTTAAGAAACACTAACAAGTTGGTCCGTTTTTATCGGGGTTGCGACGGGCTGAAAACCGGTTACACCGATAAGGCCGGTTACTGTCTGGTAGCGACCGCAAAGCGTGACGGGGTCAGAATGATAGCGGTGGTAATGAAGTCATCGACAGGCGATACCCGGTCCCGTGATATTACAACGATGCTGAATTACGGGTTTTCTCAGTATAAAGCCTTTCAAGTTTGTCAAGCCGGGGACAAAGTCGGCAAGGTAAAGGTTTTTCGCGGGAAGAAAACAACAGTGGACGCGGTGACGCCGCGGGAGTTGACTGCGATTTTAAAGCGGGATCAGACGGGGGAGGTAATCAAAACCGTAAAATTGAATCGAATGGCGTCGGCGCCGGTCAAAAAAGGACAGGTCGTAGGCAAAGTGGAGCTTACCTACGCGGGAAAGCCTTGCGGTCAAATGGAGTTGGTGGCTGCTGAAGAGGTCGGACGGGCCGGGTTCTTTGAGTTATGGGGACAATTTATCCAACAAGCAATCCGGGCGGTAGTCGGGATCGTAAATAACTAGATTGTCCGCAAGGTGGTTCAACAGCTTTATTAAAGGTTGGAACCCGACGCAATTCGATTGCTAAAATTGAGTCGGAATGTTCAAGAACCGTGACTACTCACGGTTCTTGATTTTTATCGGAAGTCGCAATCGGCGACTCTTTGCGCCTGGCGCCGGCAAAGAGCGAAAACTAGCGGTTTCCTGTTCGATGAGTTGTTAAAAACCTTTATTATTAGCTGTTTTTCGGTTTTATTCGTTTTTTTTAGATGCAGGAACTATTGGGGAGATAGCGAATTCAATCCAAGAAATTATCAAAAGACTTAAAAGGAGGATGCGCTTTGTTTATTGAGACCGAACGGATCGGCCCCAACCTTATCGTCCAAATCGACGGCGAGTTGGATCTGGAGACCTCGCCGCTTTTTCGGGAAAAGATTGAAACCAAACTTAACCAGTATGAGTTGATTAAACATTTGATTTTGGATTTGCAGAAAGTGAACTTTATCGATAGTTCCGGGTTGGGAGCGATTTTAGGAAGATTTAGGCGTCTAAGTCAGGAAGGAGGCCGGGTTTCCGCGGTTAATGTTTCACCGCAAGTCAAACGGATTTTTGAATTGTCCGGTCTCCTTAAAATAATCAAAATATACAGCGACCGCCAACAGGCGCTCAAATCATAACGGGGGTAAAAGGATGGTTGATAATTATCTGAAATTTGAATTTCCCAGCCTGCCCCAGAATGTGGGAATTGCGCGTACCATGACCGCCGCGTTTGCCGCCCAATTAGAATTTAACCTGGCGGAAATTGAAGAGATCCGGGTAGCCGTTTCGGAAGCAGTTTCTAATTGCGTGATTCACGGATACCCCGGAAAAGTTGGAATCGTTCAATTAGAGTTAGCGGTAATTAAGGATTCGTTAGTGATTACCATCAGGGATTTTGGGAAAGGGATCGCCGATATTAACCAGGCTAAGCAGGCAACTTTTTCGACTGATCCGGAGCGGATGGGTTTGGGACTAGTTTTTATGGAATCTTTCATGGATCAGCTAAAGATTATATCAAAGCCTGATGAAGGGACAACCGTAATCATGAAAAAGCATCCGGAACGGGGGTTCGCTAATGTTGGGATCTCCCGGAATTGTTAAAAGCGAATTCAGTTTCACGGAGCGAAATTTGTTGTCGGATGAAGAATTCCAACGGCTGATAACCGAATATCATGCAGGAAGCCGGGAAGCTAAAGATTCCATCGTCCAACATAATCTAAGATTGGTAATGAGTATTGCTCAGCGTTTTATCGGACGGGGCGAATTGGACGATTTATTCCAAATCGGTTGTATCGGACTGATGAAAGCGGTTGAAAAGTTTGATCCTTCCTATGGCGTCAAGTTTTCTACTTATGCGGTTCCGGTGATTATCGGCGAGATCAAGCAACACTTGCGCGACGAGGGGCCGATTAAAGTCAGCCGCGGCATTAAAGAAATCGCCAACCGGGTTGAACAGGCCAGAAACGAACTGGTTCACCAATTAGGGAAAGACCCGACCATTTCCGAACTGGAGGAAGCCACCGGTATTTCCAGGGAGGAGATTGCCGCGGCTTTGGAAGCCACCAGACCTCTAAATTCCCTTCAAGAAATAATCAAGGAGGATGAAGGCGACAGCTTGTTACGGGAGGAGTTTATCGGGGCGGAGGAAGAACATTTGAAATGGCTTGAAAATTTTGCGCTCCGGGAGGGAATCGACCGGCTGCCCGAACGGTTGAAGTACCTTATTGAGCTCCGTTTTTTTCAGGAACAGACCCAGTCGGAGGTGGCGGCTGTTTTCGGAGTCTCCCAAGTCCAGATCTGCCGTTTGGAAAAAGAAGCGTTGCGGATGTTGAGAAAATTTTTGGAAGAATGATTTTTTCCGTTCCGCGTTCAATATTCCCGTTCCGCGTTCCGTGTTCCGAGTTCCGTGTTTTGCGTCCCCATTTCGCGTTTCGAGTTTTGAGTTTGCGGATTTTTTAATTTGTAGTGGTTGGCGGATGAAATCCGGGAGTGAGTCAGTTGTTCAAAAGCGCCGGGGGGAAGCGCGGGGTAAAAAGGTATAAAAAATTTGGGGGGTTAAATAATATCCTTGGTGAATTGCGATGCGGAAACCAGGGATTTTAATTTTTATTATCGCTTTTTTGCTGGTGTTGGCGGGGTGTTTGGTTTATTTGGCGGTCAGCGGACCAAAGCCGTCGACAAAGGCCAAGCTGGTTGATTCAATGGTTAAGCATGTTTTTGACGAAAGGGGGGTCATGATTGACGGTCCAAAAAGTAGTTGAGCTGGTGGGAGAGTCACCGAACGGATGGAAGGACGCCATTGAACAGGCGGTGGTCAAAGCCTCGGAAACCATTCATAATATTAACGGTGTCGAGATAAAGAATCTGAGCGCCGTGGTCCGGGATGGAAAAGTAGCCGGGTATAAAGCCGATTTGCATTTGTCGTTTAAGGTAGACGGGAGTTA
>JAAYHS010000127.1 GCA_012735315.1 Bacillota bacterium
CCGGTTAACCGGTTGGATTTCGGCACTTCGGGTTTGATCCTTTTCGCTAAAAGCGCCGAGATTCAAGCCAAGCTTAGTAAAGAAATCCAAGAACACCGCATTGAACGGATTTATTACGCCGTAGTCCGAGGGGTTCCAGCGGCTGCAAGCGGAGTAATCAGCCTTCCGATCGCCAATATCGATGGAAACCGGAGGATTAATGAAGGCGGGCGGGAAGCGGAGACATTTTACCGGGTAATTAAAGCTTGGCAAGGGTATTCGTTATTGGAGATCAGTCTCAAAACCGGCCGTACTCACCAAATCAGAATCCACCTAAGCTATATCGGCCACCCGATTTTGGGAGACCTGAAGTATGGAGTCAAATCGGACTTCATCAACCGGCCGGCCCTCCATGCCGGAAAACTTGACTTTCAAAAGTCGGAGTTCAAGATCCCGGAATTAGCGGCGGCCTTGCCCGAGGACATGGCCGGATTGTTGGAGGCTTTGCAAGCGTAATTTTACAGCAACTCGCCTTCCAAGGTAAAGGTTCGGGCTTCAGTGATCCGGACTATGGCCAAATCACCCGGTTTGACCTTGGAAGTCGGTTTAAAGTGGATCAGTTTATTTTGAGTATTTCGTCCCGACCAGACTTCCGGGTTTTTCTCACTGACTCCTTCCACCAGGACCTCAGTCAGGCTTCCGACAAAGGCGCGGTTTTTTTGAAGCGAGATCCGGTTTTGGAGCTCGATTAACCGGTTTAGCCTGGCTTTTTTAACGTCCATCGGGGTCGGATCTTCGATTTGAGCCGCCGGAGTTCCGGGCCGGGGCGAATAAATGAAGGTAAACGCTCCGTCATATCCGACCTTTTGCACCAAATCGAGGGTGTCTTCGAAATCCGCTTCGGTCTCGCCGGGAAACCCGACAATGATATCGGTGGTCAAGGCGATAGCCGGTATTTTGGTTTTAATCTTTTCCGCCAATTCTAAATAGCTTTCCTTGGTATAATGCCGGTTCATCAGTTTTAAAATCCGGCTGCTGCCGGACTGGAGCGGCAGATGGAGATGACGGCAGATCTGCGGATGATCGGCCATAACTTGAATCAATTCATCGGACAAATCTTTGGGATGGGATGTTTGAAAACGGATCCGTTTAATGTCAAGGGCGCTGATTTCTTTAAGCAGTTCGGCAAAGTTAAAGTTTGACTCCTGTAAATCCCGGCCGTAAGAGTTCACGTTTTGTCCCAGTAAAGTTATTTCCTTTACTCCGGAAGCGATCAATTCCTTTACTTCGGTTAAAATAGCCTCGGGGCCGCGGCTCCTTTCCCTGCCCCGCACATAGGGGACGATACAATAGGAGCAAAAATTGTCGCAGCCGTACATTATGGTGACCCAAGCCCGAAAGGGCTCGGTTCGCTTTACCGGAAGTCCTTCGTAAATCTCCCCTTCCGAGTCCCAGATTTCATACAATTGTGATCTCTCGGCTTCGATCTGTTTCAACATTCGGGGAAGTTCATGCAAGTTATGGGTTCCGAAGACCAAATCCACATGGGGATAAGTTTCCCGGATCTTTTCCACTACCGTAGCCTGCTGGGCCATGCAACCGCAAACGCCGATGATGCGATCGGGATTTTGCTCCTTGAGGGATTTGAGATTGCCGATATTTCCATACAAACGGTTTTCCGCATTCTCCCTGACGCAACAGGTGTTTAAAAGGATCAAATCGGCTTCCTCAATGGAAGCGGCGGGAGAATAGCCGGACTTTTCCAACAGTCCGGCCAAGACTTCCGAATCATGAACATTCATTTGGCAACCAAAAGTAGTGATGTGATATTTTTTCAAGGCGGATTCTCCAAACTCAATAAATAATAATTATTTTGGGCGAAATCAATACTAACTATAACCGATTAATTTAAATTTTACCATAACACAATCTCTATTAAAATGTCAGCTTTGGTTGATATTAGCCTTAATTATCTCCATCACTTGCTCCGGGTTATCGGTGGAAAACGCAATTTCCTTACGTTTATTCTTAATGGAAAGGACCACTCTCGGTTGGCCTACATTATAAGCGATTCGGAATTTGCCTTTGACAAAACGCATCCGAAGACCGGAACCGGCGTATGACTTATCATCAATTGCCGCATTTTCAATATCATTGAATTTAATCCGCTGTTTATAAAAACCATTAAAACTAAGGACGATTTCGTCTTCAAAAATTTTTATGTTCAGGGTTTTAAAAATCCGCAAACAAATTACAAAAAAGGCGGTTAAAGCTAAATAAAACCAACTTGGAGCCGGATTATCGCCGATAGGGCCTAATTTAAGAACCGATTGGTAAATGAAAGCAAAGATGGAAAAAGCGCTGGCTAGTATAAGTGCGCCTATAATAAACCTGGATGTTTTTTCTTCTGCGTAGATTATTTTCTCTCTATCCACTTCTCTATTTTCATCCTATCTATGAAATATGGTTCAGAAAAAAAGACGATTACGAGCACCGCTTCGCTGAGCACGAGCACGAGTACGAATAATAACTCATTTTCATCTTTTAACGTGTCCCGGCGGGCCGGGGGCCTTTAAAAATTGCTCCATCTTTCTCCAGACCGTCTCCAAATCCAAACCCAGCAAACATTCTTTGGAGTCGCATTTCCGTTTGTTACAAGGCTGACAAGGTAGGTTCAGGTTAAAAACGACCGCGCCCTCCCGATAGGGTCCATGAACTTCAGGACTGGTAGGACCGAACCAGGCGAACACTTGGGTCCCCACTGCCACCGCTAGATGCATCGGGCCGGTATCACCGCCCGCATAAAATCGGGCTTTTCTAAGCAAGACGGCTAATTCCCTCAGGTTGAACCGGCCGATGGCATCTACGAGGTTTGTTTGAGCCAACCCAAGTACTTGATCGGCAATTTTCCGGTCCAGCTCCGAACCAATGAGCAGGACCTTCCCATATCGGCTTAAGCGGTCGGCCAGGCCGGCCATTCCTGCAGGGGTCCAGGACTTATTGGGCCAACTGGTGCCGGGCGCCAGGCAAAAATAATCTCCCCTGATCCCCTGTTCATCTAAAAACCGGTTAACCGTCTCTTCCTCAGAAGTATAATCCGGCAAAACGAATTGAACCGGTCCGCTTTCAACCCCCAGTCTTTTGACCAATTCCAGTTGCCAATCGACAAATTGCATCATATGATGGGACTTGTACGGCGGGATAATCCGATGGGTTAGAAAGAACGTACTCCCCTCCCGGCTTAATCCGTAGCCGACTCTGATCTTGGCTCCGGATAGCAGAGCGACTACTCCGCTTTTAAACAAATTCTGCATATCGATGGCGATCGCAAAGCGCTCGGCTTTTAATTCCGCGCCGAACTCATTTAACAGACCCTTGGCTTCTTTAAAATTCCCCTTTTTGACGGCTTGTTGCAGTTGCTTTTTGGGAAAGATAAAAAACTTATCGATCTCCGGATGGCCTTTAATCAGGTTATAAGAAAGATCTTCAACCGCCCAACCCAGATAAGCCCGGGGTAATTCGCGGCGGAGCAAATGAACCGCCGGGAGAGTCCGGATCACATCGCCGATCGCGCTTAACCTAACGATTAGAATCCGGCTGTTTTTGGGGATGTCTTTTAGAGAGATATTTTTGGGCATCGGCATCGGAACCTCGATCAACTTCTAAAAACTTTTTCGTCCGCTAAATAGCCGCTAAAAGATAGTTTTTAACAACTCAACCGTTTTGGCGGTAGCTCCCCGGTTGGCGATGACTACTTGTTTGGCTTTTTTGCCGAGATTCTCGCGCAGCTCGGGATTTTTATGAAAATAAACGAAGCGTTCCGCAAGTTCCGCCGGATCATTGACGCTAAATCCGACCCCCGCTTTTTCCAGCAGTTCCTTGCTTTCCCGGAAATTATGAAGATACGGACCATACAAGACGATCTTTTCTTGAAAGGCGGCTTCCAAAAGATTATGCCCGCCGACCGGGACCAAACTGCCTCCGACAAACGCCAGCGAAGCGACGGCATAAACCAATCCCAACTCGCCGAAAGTATCCAAGAGCAAGAGATCCGGCTTGGCGGATATTTTGGCCTCCACCGCCATTTCAGTGCGCCGGATAAATTTCAAATTGGACTCGGACAACATTCTGGCGATCTCTCCCGCCCGCTCGATATGTCGCGGCGCCAAAATTAAAAAGGCGTCGGGCAATTCTCTTTTGACGATTTCTAAGGCGGAGACCACCAGTTCTTCTTCCCCATGATGGGTGCTGGCCGCCGTAAGCACCGGAGCATTTTTGGTAATAGATAATGATTCTAAAAATTCTTTTTTGACATTTTCGCTGATTGCGGGATAATCGAAATCAAATTTTAAATTACCGGTAACGTGGACTTTTGAAGGAACCGCGCCCAGTTGAATGAAACGCTCCCGGTCCGTTTCCGTTTGGACGCCGATAAAGTCGATGAATTTCATTACCGACTTATAGAAGCCGAATTTCTGAAGGCGACGGTAAGACTTGTCCAACCGCCCGTTGACAACGGCGATTTTAACCCCGAGTCTTTTGGAGTAAGTCAGAACATTCGGCCAAAGCTCGGTCTCGATTAATAATAAATAATCGGGCTTGATTCGTCCCAAAAACCGTTTCACCAGCCATGGGTGATCAAAGGGGAAATATCCGATTAAGTCGGCGGTTTTTCTTATCGCCCGTTCAGCCGCGGCCCGGCCGGTGACGGTGTTGCAAGTAAAAACAACCGCATCTTCGGGGAAGACTTGCTTGAGTTCCTGAAGCAACCTGGTGGCCACCATCGTCTCTCCGACCGAGGCCGCCTGGATCCACAGGATCTTTCGCCCGGAAACCGAAGCCAACTCTTTTTTGGTAAAACCAAACAGAAAAGGCAAAATGGGTTTGCCTTTAAGCTTTTGTTGAAGTAAAACGATCGGGAAAATAGTGACCGTAATCAGCCAGATCAACAAATTATAAACAAAATGAAACAAAGGCCGCTCCTTTAACTAATTAATCGCCAGTAGTCATTAATTCACTTCGAACAAGGCCTCGGCAAAAGCCGCCGGGTCAAAATCCTGCAGGTCTTCTTTTTTTTCACCGACGCCGATTAAACTAATGGGAGTTTTAAATTGGTTAATAATCGCCAAAATAATCCCGCCTTTGGCCGTGCCGTCCAGTTTGGTGATGGCGATCCGGTCGACGCCGACGGCTTCATGAAATATTTTTACTTGATTAAGCGCATTTTGACCGGTGGTGGCGTCCAAAACCAAGAGGGTTTCGAGTTGCCGGTCTCCGAGGTTTTGAAGGATAATCCGCTTGACTTTTTTCAGTTCATCCATTAAGTTCACTTTGGTATGAAGCCTTCCGGCGGTATCCACAATCACAATATCCGTCTTACGGGCTTTGGCGGCGGCCAGACCGTCGAAAACGACCGCTCCCGGATCGGCTCCTTCCTGGTGGTGGATCACCGGAATCTGAAGCCGTTCGCCCCACTGCCGCAATTGTTCGGTAGCCGCCGCCCGGAAGGTATCGGCCGCTACCAGCAGCACCTGGCGCCGGTGATCGCGAAACCTGGCCGCCAACTTGGCGATAGTGGTGGTTTTACCCACCCCGTTCACTCCCACCACCAAGTGTATTTGTTTACCGCCGCCGAAATCAAAGGGTTTACTGGCGGCCGTCGCCAATATTTTCTTGATTTCTTCAACCAATAAAGGCCGTAATTGGGCGGGATCAACCAAGTTTTTCTCTTTGACGGTTTGCTTTAATTTATCCAGTAAAAAAGAGGCGGTATCCATTCCCACATCCGCCATGATCAAGCTGTCCTCCAGATCATCATAAAAGACTTGATCGATTCGGGAAGAGGCGAAAACGGTTTCCAAATTTGCTAAAAAACTATTGCGAGTCTTGTTTAAGCCTTGTTTTAAGCGCGCGAAAAAGCCTTGATTATTATTCATAGTCTTATATTTTAACCAACCTTTTGATTGAGATCCAGAGAGACCAACTTCGAAACCCCGTGTTCCTCCATAGTTACTCCATAAAGGGCGTTGGCCACTTCCATGGTGCCGCGTCTGTGAGTAACAACTATGAATTGCAGTTTTTGACTGAACAATTCAAGTAAACGGGAGAAACGCTGCACATTTACTTCATCAAGGGTGGCGTCGATCTCATCCAAAATACAAAACGGAGACGGTTTAACCGTTAAGATCGCAAAGAGCAACGCGATTGCCGTCATCGCCCTCTCACCGCCGGATAAAAGGGACAAGCTTTGCAGTTTTTTACCGGGAGGTTGAGCCACGATTTCAATCCCCGATTCCAGCGGCTGTTCGGGATCGATTAAGAATAAATCGGCATTCCCGCCGTTAAAAAGTTCGGCGAAGAGTTTGGTGAACTCCTTTTTAATTTGCTGGAAAGTCTCGGTAAACCGTTTGGTGATGGTTCCTTCGATCTCCTTAATCACTTTTTCCAAGGATTCCTTGGCTTTGATTAAGTCTTGAGACTGGTTCCATAAGAATTCGTAACGCTGTTTGACTTGTTCGTAATCTTCGATACTGGCCAGATTGACCGGTCCCAGCTCCTTCAAATCGCTCTTTAATTGCTCGATCAAGTCCTTGGCGTTTTCGGGCATCTCATAAGCGGGATTATATTTGGCGCGCCAGTCTGGATCGTAATCATCCGTCAGATTTGATATGATGTTCTCTTTTTCCAATTGAATTTGATTTAATGCCAAATCCAGTTTGTGCAGCTGGTTCTGAAACTCATTGCTTTTTCTCCGGAAACTCCGCTGCTTGGTTTCCAATTCTTTAATCTTCAATAATACCTCATCTTTATCGCGTTTAGCCGAAGCTATCAGTTCTTCTTGAGAATTCAAGGATTCTTTTTCCGCTTCGATTTTAAGGTTTAATTCGGTGATCAGATTTTGAGAACGTGATTGTTCAAGAGTTAATTGTTCTTTTTTATGATTGATTGAAACAAGATAGGCGTCCAATTCCTCCAGTTGTTTGCCCAGACGTTCCCTCAAAGATATTTTCCCTTGTTCTTCCTGAGACCCGGCGCTTAAGGCCGATTTTAATTCCGAAATCTTGCGGACTTTTTCATCTTTTTCAAGATTGGCGGCGCGGATTTGAGCGGCTAACTCATTAACCCGGGCGTCAATCTCATTCAAAAGGGTTTCTTTGGAAGCGATCTGACTCTGAATCGTTTCGGCGCCGAGGTCGAATTGGCCGCTTTCCGCTTTCAATTCCTCCATTTGCGCCTGGTAAACGGATTGCTCCTGCTTGGCGCGGTCGATGTTCTGCGTGATCGTTTGGACCTCTCTTTCCAGGGAGGTTTTTTTAAGCTGAAGAGCCTGTTCCTCTTTTTTGGAGAGTTCCAATTCCCGGGTCATTTCTTGAAGTTTAATCCGCATCTCTTGGGCGGTCTGGATTCCTTTATCCAGAAAAGCCTGGGATTCGTTTTTTTCCTTTTTTAAATCTTCGATTTCGCGTTTGCGGGACAATAAACCCAGCCGCCGTTTATCGACGCTGCCGCCGGTAATCGACCCTCCCGGGTTGACCAAATCCCCCTCCGGGGTTACGATTCGAAAGCTTTTATCGATTTTGGCGCTGATCCGGACCGCGGTATCAAGATCGGGGGCGACAATAGTATTCCCCAATAAATAATTTAAGACCGGACCGTATTCCGGTTCAAATTGAAGCAGCGCCAAAGCGGATTGACAGGAATACTGCCGTAAAACGCCTTGATATTGATTGGTTTTGTTCTCCCGCGCGGTGACCAGGTTTAACGGCAAGAAGGTCGCTCTTCCTTTTCCTTGCCGCTTTAAATAAGCGATCGCGGCTTGGGCGTGCTGATCATGTTCAATAACGATATTTTGCAAACTGGAACCCAACGCGGTTTCAATCGCCAACTCCATGCCCGGTTTAACCTTGATTAAGTCGGCGACAATGCCGCGGATATAGCGGTAAAATGGCTGGTTCGAAGCTTCCGCCAACAATACTTTTACCCCTTGAAAATAACCTTGAAACCCTTTTTCCATCTCTTCCAGAAGGCCTATTTTGCTTTCCAGCCCCCGAATCCGCTCTTTCCAGTCGAGATTTTTACTCTCAATCGAGCTTAATTCTTCTTCAATGTTGATAATCTTGGCGGCGCAATCGGCCTGGACATGATGTAAATGATTAATTTGATCGACCACGGCGGCGGCCGAATTCTCTTTGGCTTGTAATTCGGTTTCCAGCTCTAAAATTTGGTTTGTAAAATAGTCGATTTTTTTGGCGCAATCATTAATCTGTTTGTGAAGGAATTCTCTTTTTAACGAGGCGGAATTGGCATTATTCTTTAAGGAAGCGATTTCGTTCAATACTTCGATAAACTCGGTTTTTAGATTTTGCTCCTCGGTTTCCAAACCCCGGATTAAATCTTGATGTTCGTTCAATTCCCGTTCCAATTCGGCCAGGATTGAACTCTCCGCCGAAAGCTTGTCTTTAACGGAAACGATTTCTTGTTCAAGGGTTTTCAACTCAAGGACTACCGCTTCCTTCCGTTTCGCATAAACGTCCAAATCATTTTGGCATTCGGCTATTTGCGTTTGGAGGTCTTCCGACTTCGCCGTTAAGGAATTGATCTGCTCCGTATATTTGTCGATCCGGTTTTGGATTCGATAAAAATCCTCATTCAAGCCGGAGAGCCGGTCATCTTGATTTAATAATAAAAGCCGGGCTTCTTCCACTTGTGATTCAATGATGCTTTCCTGGCCTTCAAAGTCTTGAAAATTTCTTTCCCATTCTTCTTTAGAACGCTTCAATTCTTCCAGTTTAAAATCGTAATTTTCGAGGAGACTCCCGTAATAATTAATCTCCAATTCGGTCAATTTTGCTTTGATTTTTAAATATTTTTGAGCCAAAGCCGCCTGGGACTCCAAAGGGGTGAGTTGAGTTTGCAGCTCCGTAAGGATATCCTGGAGGCGCAGTAAATTATGATCGGTATCTCCTAACTTTTTTTCGGCCACTTGTTTTCTGGATTTATATTTAATAATCCCGGCGGCTTCTTCAAAAACGGCCCGGCGTTCCTCCGCTTTTACCGAAAGTATTGAGTCGATTTTACCCTGGCCGATTACGGAGTAAGCCTCTTTACCGAGTCCGGTATCGTAAAAAAGATCGAGAATATCCTTGAGTCGAACTTGAGATTTATTTATCAAATATTCACTCTCGCCCGATCGAAAAAGTTTGCGGGTTATGGAAACCTCGGTAAAGTCGACCGGCAAGGAATTATCGGAGTTGTCAAGCACCATCGTGACTTCAGCCAAACTAAGCGGTTTGCGTTGTTCGGTGCCGGCGAAAATCACATCGTCCATTTTGGAACCGCGCAGATTTTTTACGCTCTGTTCCCCTAAAACCCAACGCAAAGCATCGGCAATATTACTTTTACCGCTGCCGTTGGGACCGACTACCCCCGTAACGCCGGGCATAAATTCCAATTTAATTTTATCGGCGAACGACTTAAAACCCATAATTTCGAGGCGTTTTAGATACAAGTTAACCCTCCTCTTATGCATTCAACATTTTACCACAAGACGGGAAAAAAAGAAATACATCGTTTAGAATGGCCAAACCCGCTCAAAACGAAAGGGCTGTTGCCGAAATCGACAACAACCCGATGTCCCCTTCCCGCCAGGCCTTTAAAGACCCGGCTATACATAAAAACCCTTCTCAAGCCCTATGAAATGAGTCTTGGTCTCCTTTTAACTCACCTCTAAATTAATTGATAAATCCTTCCTTTTCCTGACTTTTCCCGGGATATCGGGGCTAAGCAACGAACCATAGGCTTCGATAATTCTCCGCAATTTACCCCGGGCCCTGGTACGCGCATTGTCGATAACCTTCGGGGGCAAGGAAAGTGAAATCTGAATTTCTCCTTGGCTATCCCCGGCAATAATTCCTTTGATAACTTGATATTCGATCGGCGATAAATACAGTTTAAGGACTGAATCCAGTTTTTGATTGTTCCATTCCTTTTCGATCAAAGCGAAGGGTTCGTCGCTTTCATTGATGATTAAGTCAATTAAGGACCGGGAATTGGTTTCATCAAAATTATGAAATAAAGAAACCAGCTTTCCGGTTGATAAAATTTTATCGCGGTTCCGCCGGACAGCGTTATAAATCCGTCTGGTAATGCAAAGATAGGCGAAAGAGCTGAATTTGACCGGGAATTGGCTGGAATACTCTTCAATTGCCTTTAACAAACCGATTGCTCCTTCTTGTAAAAAATCATCAAAATCAGAGAAGGAAGGATGATAATTTTTAACGATGCGCCTGACCATCGGAAGATATTTCAGGACCAACTCGTCCTTGGCCGCCGGATCATTTTGAAACCGAATTTTATGTAATAAAACAAGATCTTTTTCTTGGGTCATCCGTCCAACCTCCATCCTGTTTCCAAGACGACTTTAGCGATTTCCGGATATCGAGATCGCCGTCGCTAATATATATGGCCGGGTTGTCCGGATTATGACATTTGAGGCTTAGTCGATCTCAACCCAAAATAAAAAAACCGCCGGCAGCGGTTTAGCGAGGTTCAACCAAAAATTTAATTGCGGTCCGGAGTTGACCGTCGATATTAATTTCGGAAAAGCCGGGGGTGCATATCAAATTGATACCGTTAGGGGCAACATATCCTCTGGTGATGGCAATGGCTTTTACAGCTTGATTAACGGCGCCGGCTCCTACCGCTTGAATCTCGGCAACTCCTTTTTCTCTTAAGACCGCTGCTAAAGCCCCAGCAACTGATTTTGGACTGGAATTTGCAGATACTTTTAGTACATCCATTGATCAAATCCCCCTAGATAAAGATCACTCCTATTTATCATATTCAACTATCTTTAAAAAAACCCCTGCAAAAAATATTATCTTTTGTCCCGATTAAATTTGGACAACGCCGCTAAAGCCGCGTTATTTTGGGCTTCTTTTAAACTCTTGCCTTCTCCGACGCCGATTTGACGGTCATTGATTAACACTTCCACCGTAAACCGGCGTTGATGCGGAGGCCCTTCCTCTTTGACGGTGCGGTATTTAGGAAACAAACCTTTGGATTGAGCCAGTTCCTGAAGTTCGTTTTTAGCGTTGAGCAAAGTAAATTGACGGTTAAATTCGGACAGATTTTTTTTAATTAGGGGTTCGACTAATGCGGTGGTTTGTTCAAGTCCGAAATTTAAATAGTAAGCACCGATAAAAGCCTCAAATAAGTCGGCCAGGATATTCGGTTTTGCGCGCCCGTTACTCCGGGACTCGCCCGCGCCTAATTTAATATAGGAATCCAAGCGCAATTGTTTGGCCAACTCCGCCAAAGCTTGAGCGCTGACGATAATCGACTTTAACTTAGCCAAATCCCCTTCCCGGTAATCGGGGTAGTTTTTATAAAGAAAAGTGGTGGTGATCAATGAAAGCACGCTATCCCCTAAAAATTCGAGCCGTTCATTATCGGGAATTCCGTGTTCGTGAGAGTATGATGAATGCACCAAAGCCTCAGAAAAAAGTTCCGGGTAAACAGGATCGAAATGGAGTTGAACCGCTAATTTTTCAACTAGCGGTTCTATTTTAAGATTTTGGTCGGATTTATTTATTTTATTCATTTTGGTTCTTTTTTTAGTCATGATATTTTTTAAAGGCCAAACAGGCGTTATGTCCGCCGAAACCCAACGAGTTGGAAAGGACATATTCCAAATCTCTTTTACGGGCTTGATTGGGGACATAATCCAAATCGCATTCCGGGTCGGGTGTCTGATAATTGATAGTGGGAGGAATTAATCCGTTTTTAATCGCCAATACCGAAATAATCGCTTCCACGCCGCCGGCGGCGCCTAATAAATGACCGGTCATTGATTTGGTGGAACTTACCGGAATCCGATAAGCGGCTTCTCCAAAAACTTTCTTGATAGCCTTGGTTTCCAATTTGTCATTGGCCGGAGTCGAAGTGCCGTGAGCGTTAATATAGGACACCTGTTCCGGCTCAACAGCGGCGTCGGCGAGGGCCCGTCTCATTGCTCGAGCCGCGCCGTCACCTTCAGGATCGGGAGCGGTCACATGGTAAGCGTCGCCGGATTCTCCATAACCGACCAATTCAGCGTAGATTTTAGCGCCTCTCTTCTTGGCGTGTTCCAGTTCTTCCAAGATCAAAATCCCGGAACCCTCGGCCATCACAAATCCGTCCCGGTTCAAATCAAAAGGCCGACTTGAACCTTCGGGATCGTCGTTATTGCGCGATAACGCGCCTGCCGAAGAAAAACCGCCGTATGACAACGGGGTTATCGCAGCTTCCGAACCTCCGGTAATCATCGCCGTCGCTTCCCCGTTTTGAATGATTCGAAACGAATCACCGATGGAATGAGCGCCGGAGGCGCAAGCGGTAACTACCGTATGATTGGGGCCTTTGGCGCCGATGACAATGGATACGAATCCCGAGCCCATATCCGGAATCATCATCGGAATGAAAAAGGGGCTTATTCTTCCCGGACCTTTTTCGAGATAAATACGGGTTTGCTCCTCAAAGGTTTTAATACCTCCAATTCCGGAACCAATAACCACGCCAATATCGGCCGCATTATCGGGAGTAATCTCCAAACCGGAATCGGCTAAAGCCATCCTAGTGGCGGCAACCGCAAAGTGAACGAAACGGTCCGTTCTTTTTATTTCTTTGCGCTCCATATATTGGCCGGGGTCGAACTCTTTTACCTCAGCCCCGATTTTTACATCCAGATTGGAGGTGTCAAATTGGGTAATCCGGCTAATACCGGATTTTCCGTTTTCAATATTCCGCCAGAACTCTTCGATTCCGGTTCCCAGGGCGGTAATAACTCCTAAACCGGTCACAACAACCCGCTTTTTCATATTTCACCCCCGGAGTGTTATCGATAAGTTTTATTTTAAAGAGAGTCCCTTTTTGGGGACTCTCCGTGAAAATTTATTGGACATTCTCCTTAATGTAATTAACCGCGTCGCCGACGGTTACGATTTTTTCGGCGTCCTCGTCGGGAATCTCCAGGTCGAATTCCTCTTCAAGAGCCATTACCAGTTCGACGATGTCGAGAGAATCAGCGCCCAAGTCATCAACAAAAGAAGCTTGTTCAGTAACTTCCTCTTCGTCAACTCCAAGTTGTTCAACAACAATTTCTTTAACTTTTCCGAAGATATCCAACCACTTCACCTCCTTCCAATCGGGTTGGTAAAATTATCAACACACCAATTTACCGCCCAAATTACATTACCATTCCGCCGTCAACGTTTATGACTTGGCCGGTAATATAACAAGATTCGTCCGAAGCCAAAAAAACTACGGCGTCGGCAACGTATTCGGGTTTACCAAGGTTGCCCAAGGGTATTAAGTTAAGCAGTCGATTGCGGGCCTCTTCCGATAAAACCTCGGTCATTTTCGACTCGATAAAACCAGGAGCGACGGCATTTACGCGAATATTGCGGGACCCTAACTCCTTGGCCATCGTTTTCGTAAAAGCGATTACTCCTCCTTTGGAAGCGGAGTAATTTGCCTGACCGATATTGCCGATTTGACCGATGACGGAGGCGATATTGATTATTTTTCCGGAACGCTGTTTCATCATCGGTTTAATCGCGGCTTTGGAGCATAAAAATGTTCCTTTGAGATTAATATCAAGAACCGCGTTCCAATCAGCCTCACTCATCCGCATTAGAAGATTATCTTTCGTTATTCCGGCGTTATTAACCAAAATATCCAGTCTCTCAAAGGTTTTTATCGCCAAATCAACCATGGCTTCGCAATCGGCTTGTTTGGTAACGTCGCCGACCATTGAAACGGCTTGGCCGCCGGATTGCTTAATTTCCGCCGCTACTTTATGTACATCTTCACTAACATCCGACAATACTACCGCCGCGCCTTCCTTGACCAAAGCCAAAGCGATGGCTTTTCCAATTCCGCGAGCAGCGCCGGTAATGATTGCCACTTGGCGAGCTAATCTCATATTACTAAACCTCCTTTAAAATTTCAAGTGCTTTTTTAAGTGAAGCCAAATCCGCGCAATTTAACACCAAAGCGTCTTTAATCGTCTTTTTAATCAAACCGGTTAAGACTTTACCGGGGCCGATTTCCACAAAAACTTCCACTCCGTTTTGGGCTAAATAAGCGATGGTATCTTCCCATAAAACCGGACCGAAGACTTGCCGGTAAAGATTTTCAACAATTTGTTCCCGGAGGTAAGGACGAGCCGTTATATTGGCAATGACCGGGACAACCGGCTCTCGCCAAGGGATATTGGTTAAATGCGCTTGAAAATCGTCAGCCGCCCGTTTCATATAACTGGAGTGAAAGGGGCCGCTCACCGCTAGGGGAATAAATTTGCCTCCCTGAGCCGTTACTAACTCCTGAGCTTTAACCAGTCCGCTTTTGGCGCCGGAAATAACGATTTGTCCGGGACAATTAAAATTAGCGGCTTCAACTTTTTCCTCCCCTTGAATTTCAGCAAGACAGGCGCTAAGAGATTCCCGGCTTAATCCAAGTACGGCGGCCATGCCTCCCTTTCCTTCCGGATCGGAACCGGCCATCAATTCGGCCCGTTTTTGAACCAGTTTAATCGCGGTCGCAAAATCAAGAACCTCCGCGGCCACAAGGGCGCTATATTCGCCCAAGCTATGACCGGCGACAAAATCGGGCTTAATCCCTTCCTCCTTGAATACTTGAAGTAAAGCGACGCTAACGGTCAGGATTCCCGGTTGAGCGTTGCGCGTATCGGTTAAGGATTCCTCGGGACCGTTAAAACAGAGTTCCGAAAGGCGCCGTTCCAAAACTTGATCCGCTTTCATAAAAATTTCCCTGGCGTCGGAGTAATTATCCGCTACTTCTTTGCCCATACCTACATATTGGGAACCTTGTCCCGGAAAAACAAAGGCGATTTTTTTCATTGAAAAACTCCTTTGAGGAAAGATTTAATAGAGCGAAGCCCGGGGTATAGAGTGATCCGTAGTTTTTAAAAACTAATCCGCCGCCTCCGGGCTTGTCTGAGCTGAGGCGATTGTGGTTACGATATCTTCGTTAACCGCTTTAATCGCCGCCTTGATTGCATTTTTAATCGCCTTGGCGTTTGAACGTCCGTGGCTGATCATGCTTATGCCGTTAAGTCCCAGTAAAGGCGCGCCGCCATATTCGGTATAATCCATTTTCCTTTTAATACTCGTAAAAGCGTTTTTAGCCAAAAAAGCGCCGGCTAAGGCGAGCGGGTTTTGGGTAAACGCTGTTTTTATTTGACCGATCAAAACACCGGCCAAACCTTCGGATAGCTTTAAGACAATATTCCCTACAAAACCGTCGCATACAATAACGTCACATTCTCCGTTATGGACGTGCCGACCTTCAATATTTCCGATAAAATTTAAACCGCTGTTTTTTAAGAGTTGGTGCGCCGCGACAGTTAATTTATTACCTTTGGTCTCTTCCTCGCCGATACTTAATAAACCGACGCGCGGATTACGAATCCCGAATACTTTTTCGGCGTAGATCGAACCCATCAATGCAAATTGGGCCAGATTTTCCGGATCGCAATCGGCGTTGGCCCCCGCGTCCAAGAGTACGCTGACTCCGGCAGCGGTCGGCATCGGTGAAGCGATGGCGGGACGGTTGATGCCTTTAATCCGGCCCAAGGTCAATAAAGAAGCGCTCATTGCGGCGCCGGTGTTCCCCGCGGAAATCACCGCCGAGGCTTTGCCCTCTTTAACCAAACGGTTGGCAACCACTAATGAAGAATCCTTTTTTTTCTTAACCGCGACGGCGGGATGTTCATCCATTCCAATTACTTCGGTAGTATGACAAATTTCCAACTTTAATCCGGAAATCGATTGCTTATCGAGAATAGCGGAGATTAAATTCTCATCTCCAACCAATATTACCGAAGCGTCCAATTCGCGACAAGCTAAAATCGCCCCTTTAACTACTTCTTCCGGAGCGTAATCGCCACCCATGGCATCGATCGCAATCTTCAAGTTGTTATTCACCTCCGGACAAACTATTCACTAGTATAGCTAAAAAAACTCAAAAGTCAAGGAAAATCTTGGAATTCAATGAATAAAAAAATCCAAATTTAAAAAATAATTACAATGATAGTTTTTTAAAAAAATAAGGCCAAAAAGACCTTAATTTTTTTTAAAAAATTAACTTTCCCGGGCAATAACTTCCCGGCCTTTATAATATCCGCAATTGCCGCAAACACGGTGCGGCATTTTAGGCTCATGGCATTGGGGACAAAGATTAGTATTGGGCGCAGTCAATTTTAGATTGGCTCTTCTTAACCTGGTCCTGGTACGGGAGGTTCTGTTTTTAGGATTTGCCATCTGTTCCACCTCCTTCTTGATTTAGCAAGGATTTTAACTTCGAGAATTGCGGATTAAATTCCTCTTTCCGGCAATTGCAATCTTTCATATTTAAATTCTGTCCGCATTGAGGGCAAAGACCGCGGCAGGCCTCATTGCAGGTGAATTTCATCGGCAACGATAAAAAAACTTGTTCCCGGATACAATCGGTCAAATCAATCTCATCGCCTTGCAAACCGTGAACCGAGTCATCGGCGTCGGAAAACGGCGTAAAAACGACAAACTGTTCGGTTATTTCAGTATTAACGGAACCGGTAACCGGTTCAAGACAGCGGTCGCAATTGGTCCGGTAGGTATAAATAATTTCGCCTTGAACTAAAAAACCGTCGCCGGTGTTGGTAACGGCGCCGTTGATCGCTACCGGTTGGTTTATCTCAACATCCAGTTCCAATCCGGAAGTATCGACTGCTTGATTTCCGTTAAAAGAGATTGAACCCCCCCGGACATCGCGGATTGAACCGATATCAACCTTCACTAAAATCACCTTCGATAATTATAAAGGGTATTGATTGAAAAGTCAATCTTTACCCTATAAAGTTTCTTTTTTTTGATTTATTTTTTTGATTATCTCTCTCCCCGGTATTTACTATTCATGAATTTCAAGCTGTTTGATAGTGGACGAAATGTGTTTTATTACTATCAATAAGTTAAAATAATCTCTTTAAATAAAGGAGAAACTTCAAGTGAGGTGATGGAGATTGACGCGACGGATTTACCGTAAAAAACCGGTTTCAAAACAAAAATTCGCCTCGCCCACTCCGGATATTTGGAGACTGCCGCCTTATATTGTGGCCCGCTTCGGGGGCGAACTCTCTCAAATAATGCTGAATGCCGCTGAAAATTATATTGCCGAGAAGTGCCTCTCCATAGTACATCAAGAATTTAACGAGCAAATACCAGAACCGGAAAATTCAGCCAAACTTCAATAGTTTTATGCTCGAGACAGCCGGTTTTCGAACGGCTTATTCTAAAAAACAGGCAAGCGGTTTTTTCCGAAACTTCCAGAAAAAAAGCAACATAGCTGGGTATTTATCGGTAAAGCTATAAACGAAGGAGGTGAATGAAATGGGCACTGGGCAAAAAAGCAATAGTTATCTAGTGAAGGAAGCCGGGCCGGCGCTGGACAAATTCAAATATGAGATCGCCAATGAATTGAATATTGATCTCTCCAAAGTTCAGGGTGGTTATTGGGGATATATGCCTACCAGGGAAACCGGCGCTATCGGAGGAAATATGGTTCGCCGGATGATTGAAGCCGCGGAAAGAACTTTGGCCGAACAAACTGTAGCGGAAGTAAAAGCCGGTTTTCAAGCCGGTTTAAATGCCGGTCCGCAAATGGGAAACCAAAACCAAACCAATCAGTTCAAAATGCAGTAATTTAAGTCTTATCAATATACTTAAAGTAAGGAGAGCGATTCTCTCCTTACTTTTTTATCCTTTGGAGAAATCATTGAGCGAAACGATCAACTCATCTAAAGGACGTTTCGGCACATGATGCACTCCGTTTTCATCCCGCCAATATTTGATTTCGCCGTTAAGGGCGGTCTCGATTACCACCGTTTCTTTGGGCTTTCCAATGGCGATCACTTGTAAAACATCGTAATAAGATGGAATTTTAAGCTTTTCTCTTAATTTTTCACGGTTAACCGACCCAAAAATACAGCCTCCAAGTCCCTTTTCAACCGCTCCCAGCAAAATACTTTGCGCCGCAATCCCGTAATCACAGAAATAATTGTTAGTGATCCGGGAGTCGCCCAGCATGATAATATAAGCGGACGGTCTTTCTCCCTCTTCCGGCCCGGGCCAATCCGTCAAATAACCGGCCCAAGATAAGCAAGAAAAAATTTTCAAATTGGTTTCAAGTTTATTGGATAAAATATATTTCAAAGGTTGGCGATTGGCGGCCGAAGGCGATAATCTGGCTAACTCGATTAAATCCTTTAATACTTCGATTGAAACCGGCACATCTTGATAAAAACGACGATAACTCCGGTTTTTAGCGATTAAATCTTTTATCATCTCCGTTTCCTCCCCTTTTTATATAGTGGAACTCTCCAGCGATTCGTTTTCCATTAAACGGATCGCGCCGCGAGCTTAAGAATGAAAACAGGATGGCCGTTTCAGAACGGCGTTGAACCCCTAATAACGGACGAATTGCGGGCGCCGTTGATCCGCGCTATACTTCATTCGGCTGTTATTGGGGCCCCCGGTAAATACTATCCGGATCGATAGCCATTGGATAATTTGCGGTTTTAAAGACTATCTTTCGGATGTAAGCATTAATATTTTGGATTCGCTTGCTGTTCGGCGCCAGTTGCAACGCTTTTTCAGCTCTTACAAAAGCCTCCTCCGCTTGTTTGTTAAGGAGTAAAGCCAAAGCATGATTGGCGTGAAAATCAGGATTACGACGGTCTAAAGCCAAGGCGGATTCGGCGTATTTTAGCGCTTTCGTCGCATTCCCGATACGCATCGCCTCAATTGACGCTTCCAACGCGACGTCCACCAAGTCTTGTTTGAGTAAGTAAGCTTTTTCGAACCATTCCAACGACGCGCAATGATTGCCGATAATCTGATATGCCTTACCCAACCCCCACATACTGCTCCAGGAACGGGGAAAAGCCTTGACACACTTATTAAAGCATTCGATCGACTTCTCGATTCGGTTTTGATTTAACCAGTTTAATCCTTCCACATCCGGATGACGTTCTAAAAAGAGCAATACCTTGATTAATTTTTTCCATCCTTTTTTAAAATAACTTGAATAGTTATTGATTTGATCGTCATCCAAATAAAGGGGAATATTGTTCAATCTATTCATTCTCTTCACCTGCGCCCTAGATCTAATTCGTTCTATTTCCAATTTTACCTGCTATTTCTGGGCCGGATTTCGAATAAACTCCCTATTTCCAGATCCTTTTTAAAAGCGCTTTTTTTATTTCATAATTTTATTTAAAATCATAAATCTTGAAAACCAACTCGGATTCAATTATAATCATTATTAATTAATCGGAGGAATAATTATGCTTACTACAGTTTTGTTTGACCTTGACGGAACAATGCTTCCGCTTGATCTTAACAAATTTATTCAAATTTATTTCACGGAAATGGGTAAAAAATTTCACGATCTGATTGACCCCGAGACTTTGGTCGACTATATCATGACCGCTACCGAAGCGATGGTTAACGATACCAGTTACCGAACCAATGAAACGGTTTTTATGGAAAAATTCGCGGAACTGATCGAGTCCGATCTCAAGGTTTATCGAAAACGGTTCGATGAATTTTATGACCGGGAATTTTTCCAAACCAAATCGGCGGTGGTTGATTCGCCGTTGATGCGTGAAAGTGTAAAACTATTAAAAGAAAAGGGCTATCATTTAATCATCGCCACCAATCCGCTTTTCCCCGAGAAAGCCATCCATCATCGGATTCGTTGGTCGGGATTCGAGCCCGAAGATTTTATCTATATAACCTCTTATGAACGAAATCATTATTGCAAACCCCGGTTCCAATTCTACCTGGAAGTATTGCAGGAAACCGGAAAGCAACCCCACGAATGTCTAATGGTAGGCAATGATGTTCAGGAAGATTTGGTCGTTTCGCAACTGGGGGTGGAAACCTTTTTGATTACCGATTTCTTAATCAACCGCTCCACGGAACCTATTACCTCGACTTACCAAGGCAATTATGCCGATTTTTACAGGTTCGTTAAAAACTTGCCCGACATAGCGATTGCCGAAACCAAGAAAATGGCTTAGATTAAAAGATCGCTTCCCGATAGAAAGGGGTTTATAACGGAGTTGCGACCAAAAAAAACCCGGTATTCGGGTAAACCGACCCGCAATCAGTTAAGGTTCTCCAAAACATAAACTATATCTTCAGAGGAGGTAATTGGAATGAAAAAAAACGCTATAATCGTAATCATTTTAATATTGATCGGATTGATTGCCTGGGGAGTAAATGAAGGATACATCAAATTTAGAAATAAAACCGAACGCCAGCTTTTTAAGACCTATCAAAAATCCGCGGACAAAATAAAATCCATCTTCGGCAATTAAACTGCGGCAAAAAATTTGTTTTAATATAAAGAAAACGAAAAGGGGCTGTTGCCTAAATAGACAACCGGCGAACCGGCAAAAAGTCTATTTTGCGACAGCCTCCTCTTGTTTTTAAGTTTAAAACTTATATCCGACCCCTAATTCAAAGGCAGTATCATCACCCTTATATGTTGAACCGAGAAATCCGCCCCGGATGTCAATTTGGCGATTGATGTTGTACTTGATTCCAGCTTCATAAATAACCTCGGTATCATCGGCCAGTAATACGCCGGCTTCAAGAATACCCGTGAAGTCGCTATCGAATGCCAAAGCTCCGTTAATGCCGAAATAAGGTTCGCTATCGGCGCCATAATCCAAGACGCCGCCGACCACGGCAAAGGTAGGAGAGATCTCATACTTGATCGTTAGCTTGGTAAAGTCCCGATCATCCAATCCAACCCTCCCGGAAACGGCGAATTTTTCCGACAAACCATACTCCAGTCCCACAAGAATACCCAAATCCTCTGTGGCGAACAAGCCGGTAATCACTCCGCCCCCTTTGGAAACCGACGGGGAGTTTATCCCCAAAGCGGCAACTGAGGTTGAAAACAAAGCCGAAACTAAAAGTAAAAGGATAAGCAGTTTTTTCATAAGTTCATCCTCCTTAAAATAAGTTATAATTTTCTAGCGATTTCATGAACAATAGCGTCCTTGGCAACATCACCGAATTAAAACGATGATAATTTCTATCCCGTATTCCAAAACCACTTTACAGCTTATTCGATTTTTTTTGGAAAAGTCCTTTTCCGGTCGTAAAAAATTTTAACTTAAATTAGCGGTATTTTTGCCTATCTCGGATTTTACGGGGTAACAAAGCAACGGAACCGTGTTAATTCTTTCAAAATTGTAAAACAATCTTAAAACAATATTTACAATATCGCTTTTTAACATTATAATGTACTATTAGTGAGCAGGCATAAAGTTTGGATTTTTTGCCATTTACCATTTAAAGGGAGGTTTTTTAATGAAGATCGAATTGCGCAAAGACTCTACTTATTCCCTGGTCGTCCCTACCAGCATTGGGGTGCGGATTACTCCGCTCAACGGCCAGCCGGTGCATTGCAGTGATTTATACATGATGCAGGCTACCAGCGCCGAGACCAACGTGGCCAGTATTCCGGCTTCACTCGGTCTACGCGTAAAAGTACTGACAACTTTTGTTAAGAATAGCCCAATTGCCCGCTTCATTATGAACAACTTAAAAAGTAGAAATATGGAATTTGAAGGCAAAGAAGTCCCCCAAGGCGGACCCTGGGGTTACCGGCACCAATTTAACATCGCCGACAGCGGCTATGGTTCCCGTGGGCCAAGAGTCCATAATGACCGGGCCGGTGAAGTTGGCCGGACTCTTAACGTTAAAGACTTCGATCTCGATCGCATCTTCGGCAAGGAAGGCGTACAGATCATCCATTTATCGGGGCTAATTGCCGCTCTTTCGCCGGAAACCAGCAACTTCTGTCTCGAGTTGGCAAGGGCCGCCAAAAAATACGGCACGCGGATTTCCTTCGACCTTAATTACCGGGCCAGCTTCTGGAAAGACCGGGAAAAAGAACTACGCGACATTTTCACCGAAATCGCCGGCATTTCCGATATTCTAGCCGGAAATGAAGAGGACTTCCAACTTTGTTTGGGCGTGGAAGGCCCGGAAGCCGGCGGAAAAGATCTCGCCTCCAAGATCGACAGCTTCAAGGAGATGATCGGCCGAGTGAAAAAGAGCTTCCCCAACGCCTTAGCCTTCGCCACTACCTTACGCCAAGTAGTCGACGCCAATAACCATTTGTGGGGCGCAATTTTGTCCGCAGGCGACGAGTGGCACGTGGTCGAACCGCGCCATATTACCGTCCTCGACCGGATCGGCGGCGGCGACGGATTTGTCGGCGGTTTGCTTTACGGCATCCTCAAAGGCTGGGAGCCGGAGAAATGGGTTCAGTTCGCTTGGGCCACCGGAGCCTTGGCCACCACTTTCCTGACGGACTATGCCCAACCCGTCGATGAGGAACAAGTTTGGAGCGTTTGGGAAGGTAATGCCCGCGTTAAGCGCTGAACTAAGTTAATAATAAACAAAAATAAGGGGCTATCCGCTAGGAGAGCCCCTTTATTTTATACATCATATCAATTTTTCCGGTCTACTTCGGGAAATAACCGGGATTTCGTTAAAGTTATTTCCTCTTCCTTGCCGTCCCTTTGAATATACAATTGTATCGTATTATATTTAGCGATGATTTTGGTAAATTCTTCATAAGTATTACCGGCTTCATCACCTGCGGCCACCCGAAGAATAGTATCCCCGACCCGCAATCCTGCTTGCTCCGCCGTTGAACCTTCATATAATCCGGTGATCTTAATTTGCCCCGTTTCATCTCGTTTGGCATGAAATCCAAAATTCATAATATTTGTTTGAAAAGTTTTACCTTTGAGAGGTAAGAGTAACATCTCATTCTTTGGGTAATTGATAATTACATTAAACCTTGACAAAAAGCCGTTCCCGATCAAGTCCAAATTAGTGTGTAAATTCCTCAGTTATCAATAAGCTTATCTGATATAAGCAATATTACTTTGATCATTGATTTGTTTTTGCTCTTCTTGCCACTGGAGGTATTCACTCATATCCAG
>JAAYHS010000128.1 GCA_012735315.1 Bacillota bacterium
AAAAAAATTTTCAGTAACTGTGATCTTGAGTATACAGTGCTTCCGGGAATGATAAAAGACGAATTAATTTTTTATTCGGCTCCTAAAAATCCGATTCTCAGTTTTGAAGTGGATTTTGGCGAATTGCAACCTAAAAATGGAGTGGAAGGTTCAATTGATTTGGTTGATGATTCCGGAAAAGCAGTTTTTACGATTCATCCTTCGATTATGTTTGAAAAAGAGAATGAAGAGAACTGTAAGGCTATTGAAACCCGTTTTCACCATGAGGGGAATCAACTTTATTGCGATTTGATTCTTGATATGGGTTGGTTGAAGGATAAAAAACGAAAATATCCGGTGATAGTTGACCCTCAGGTTTCTATTCGGGATTTATATAGTTATGGGCAAACCAATCGACGTTTTTTATTATATACTCCCGAATCATTCGCCACCGTAAAGTGTGAAATTAAAATTCAAGGTCCTCACCTTCATGGTAGACTTAGCAAACATGATGAAGCCAGAGGACATTTTAAAGATTTGACCGCTAATATAACATTTTTAAATTATTACGGGCTTTATGATTACCATGATAATCATGAGACGGCGGCCGTTGCCGGGCATTATTACGAGGTAGCTATTTATGGAGGCCGAACCAAGCATAAAGTCGGCGGGGGAAAATTTTATGGGCAGGCTTGGGCAACTATTACCTACGGAGATACGGACGGTTATTTGTTTCCAAAAAAAGAAGTACCGCCAAAAGTTTTATTTGCTAAAGTGCATCAAGATATAGTGGAAAAAGTAATCGAAGTAAAATATCCACAGACTGTTAGTTATGCATGTAATTTTAATACCACCTTTGGTTTTCAGGTATTTCAAGTCGGAGATGAAACACCATTTTTTACTTCCGTATCAAATAACGGTACTTTTCAATTGAATACTGGGAAATATAAAATCATTGTCCCTCGAAATTCATGGGCGGAATTTAGTTTTCCACGTTTAACTTCAAACTATGAAAATAAAATTTTGATTCGGAGCAACCCGGGAGTTATTGATTCGACTTTTATGTTGCCGGTTACGAAAGAAGTAAAGATGCAATTTAAAACGGCAAAAAATGGAACTCCAAGTGGTTTCGGTTATCCTTGTGTAAAAATTATCTCGGGAACTGAAACAGTATATGAGCGTAAATTTGATGTTAATTATTATGATTACTACGATGGTGGAGACGTAATAACTTTAGAAAAAGAAATTCCTTATCGACTTATTATAAGCCGAGGAGAAGGTATGCAATCGGGTTGGGGTTCGGTTGAATTTGAATTATACCATCCTCAAAACCAACTTTGCTCCGTAATGGATCTAAGGTTAGTTGATGACCAGAATAATGTAATTTTAAATGGTTTTGCCAATGGCAATCATAAGTTGTGTTTTGATTACTTAGACCCGGACAATAACCCGTTAAAAGAATATATGGTTACTATTGAGCAAACTAATTCAACCAAAAACTATAATTATTGGCTAAACCCCACGGACTTTAACGGTAATACTGTTAATATTCCTTTTTTAATTCGTCAATTTAAGTTTGATAATGGTGGAGAAATACTATGCCGGATTGACGCTTGGGACGGTTTCGACCTTTTTGATATGTCACAAGACTTCCATTTTACCTTGGACTTAGCTCCCCCAGTAGTTGATGAATTTAAGGGTGAGGTATCGGAAACCGATAATTCCATAAATTTGGAATGTCGGGTTCGAGATCTGCAAAGTGGGGTAAAGAGTAATATAATTTTTTGGAAAGTTAACGGCGAGCATGGCGGTTTACAGGATTTTCCTCAGAATGTTAGTACTATGAAAATTTCAGGTTTACCTGTAAATGCTAGAGTTGAGGTTACATTGGAAGCGGTTGATAATGTTGGTAATAAAACAAACCGTACCGAAATTTTTTATACATATCCGGAAAAAGCAACTTTACTCGCTCCGGTTCATGCTGAAAGCCAAAAAAAAGCTGAATTAAAGGTATCAAAAGCTGCAGCCTCTTATTTTAGGATTGAAAGATATCGAAAAGAAAATAACGGCAAGTTGAGTTTGGATTATGATACGGGATATCTTGATCCTACGCGACTGGGCCAATCCCTTGTGGGAAACCCACATGTATCAATGACTGCCCCTGCCGATGGTTCAAGTTTTGATCAACCGGCTGAGATTTTTTTAAGTGCGGATGCCTTCGACGTGGACGGGAGTATCCGGAAAGTCATCTTTTATAATGGCACTCAGGTAATTGGTACCACAACTAGTAGGCCTTATGAATATACTTGGAAGAATGTGCCTGCAGGCAATTATCAGATTACCGCTAGGGCTATCGATAATGAAGGATTGGAATCAATTTCAGCCCCAATACAGATAATTGTTAAAAATGCGGAACCCTTAACGGTAATCACTAGTCCGGCTTCAGGGACGAGATTTACTTGGCCGGGTAATATCACTATCAATGCCGATG
>JAAYHS010000129.1 GCA_012735315.1 Bacillota bacterium
GCTTTAATGGGTCGAACAGTGGCTTCGGTCACTGATTTAATACAATAATAATTGTACAAGGAAGTGACCAGATGGCGGTAATAAATGTAACGCCACTTACAGATATAACAGCGCTGATTGCCTCCGAAAGTGTGAATGAGGGAGATGTGCTTCTACTGGAGGAAGGAATATATTTTCAATCTGTAATTATTCCTAAAAATAATATTCGAATCATAGCAAAGGGTTCAAAAGTCATTTTCGACGGCAAAAGTACTCTTATTACAGCTTTTTTACTGTCAAACGTAACAGGGGTGTTAATAGACGGAATCAATATTAGGTATTATCGTGCAAATGGCATAGAAATTGACAGTGGATACGGTAACAGAATTATAAAAAACACAATCAATAATACGTTCAATTTCGGTATATCAATATTAGATTCCAGCAACAATTTACTTTGGAAAAACGAAGTAAGTAAATGCAACGATGGAATAAGATTATCCGCAGCCAGTACAAATAACTGGATAATAGAAAATACAGCTAAAGAATGCTCTGATGATGGATTTGAGAGCATTTCAGCAGCCAACAACAATGCTTACATATCTAATAAGGCCATAAGAAACCGTTTTGCTGGTTTTGAGATAGTTGGCAGTAACAACTTGTTATTTGAAAATTCGTCAATAGATAATGTACAGGGAATAATAATAGGCAGTGGCAGCGATACTATGATTATTGGAAATACAATTATAGGCTCCAGGACAGATGCTCTAACAATTACAGGTCAAAGAAATAATTTCACAGCAGAAAACTATATAGAATGTACCCGCCAGGCAGGAATATTCCATCTGGGCCAGTTTGGAACATTCTTAAGCAACGAAATATCTTATAGCGGAAATGACGGGATTCTCCTTGGATCATCAGTCAGAGATCTGGTAATGGATAATAAACTGACTTGTAATCTTCCTGAGAATATAAACGACGATGGTAGAGATAATGTTCTGATTAATAACATAGAAAAGCAGTGTGAACCTTGTGGATCTCCAAGCGATATTTGCGGTGATAATTGTGATGTAAAAGAAAATAGCTCAAATTAATCAAAGGCAGGTGCGAATTAATGGATTTAAAAGAGAAATTGAAAAAAGAAATAGACAGATTGAATGAATTAATAAAGGACTGTGAAAATAAATTGCAGGAAATGCAAGACTATTTGAGGACAAGTCAGGAATTAGCCCTAAGTTTTTGTAAAAAAGAGTTAGCAACCCTTGAACAGGAATATATAAAATTATTTGAGTCAGACTTACATAAATGAAATTTAAATTATGAATCTGTGTGTAAAAACCAAGCCTTTTAAGATTGTGGCTTGGCTTTTTGTTGTGTAACAAATAAAGAACTTCTCTTAGGTAAGTAAAGAAAAAATCAATAAATTAAGCGGGGAATATATTATGATCTGTATAATTCTCTATATGATGTGAATAATATGATATGAAAATATTTAATATGGTGGTGCTATTTATGATAAATTCTAGCAAAATTATTGAAAATGATATAAAAAAATGTTACTATTTAAGGGACAAGGAGATGAAATTTATGATAATCGAATATAAGGTTAAAAATTTTAAATCTTTTAAAAACGAGATTACTCTTTCAATGGTAGCTGATAATAACCGGGAACTATCAGATACAAATTTGTTTCAATATGGTGCTATGACTCTCTTGAAATGTGCCGCAGTTTTTGGTGCTAATGCTAGTGGAAAATCAAATTTAATTGAATCCTTTAGTTTTTTTAATGATCTTTTTTCAACATATGTTGATATTAATAAAATGTTATCAAATTTACCGTATTTCAAACTTGATACAGAAAGTCATAATAAGCCTATATCTTATGAAATATCTTTTTTCTTAAATGGTAAACGCCATCGATATGGTATTGAGATAGATAGTAAGGGGATTTATTCTGAATGGTTGTACTTTGTACCAAAGAGGCAAGAGGCATGTTATTTTGAAAGAGAAAGGAATGCAATCACTCGTACAGGAACATATTTTGAAGATAAAAAAGCATTAGACTATATAAAACCTGATGCAATAAGACCATTTTTATATACTTTAGCTCAAGATTCAATTAAAGAATTTGTTTGGGCAAAGGAAATTATTAATTATTTAAAGTTTTATATTCGCCCAAGTAATCTACCGGAAGTGTTCTTTGAAAGCATGATAGAAAAGGAGATTATAAAGGATTCTGGAAACAGGATACTTACCAAAGAAGAGGTTATATCTTTCTTAAAAGATGCAGATATTTGTATCTCAGATATTTCTGTAATTAAAAAGAAGACTGATGAAGATGATCTATTACGCCAATTTATTGAGTTTATGCAGCAAAAAGGTGAAAGAATTGAATCTAATGAGTTGGAAACATATATGCATCATAAAAAATATGATGAACAATATAATATTGTTGGTGAAGAAAAATTTCCATTGGATGCAGAATCGAGAGGAACTGCTAAATTGTATGCTTTGCTCTACCCGATCTTTTTTGTATTAAAGGTGGGTGGCTTACTTCTTGTTGATGAAATTGAAAGTTCCTTACATCCTTTATTATGTGAAAGAATAATTCGGCTTTTTAACAATCCGAAGACTAACCCGCATAATGCGCAATTGGTTTTTACTACTCATAATACACTTTTGATGAATCCTAAGCTATTACGGAGAGATCAAATATATTTTATTGAGAAAAATGAATATGGTGTTAGTAACATGTACAGTTTATATGACATTGATTTAGATATTAGAAGTAATTTCAACTATTTGAATAATTATTTAGCCGGTCGCTTCGGTGCTATACCTTATCTTGAAGATTTTAACATAAGTATATAAATGGCTGGGGGTTGTATTGTGGGGAAAAAACGCGATTCAAGCAGTTATAAAAGAAAGAAAAAATATATTCGCCCCAGTCCATTTTTCATTATAGTTTGTGAAGGAAAAGTTACGGAGCCTGATTATTTTAAGGGATTTCCGTATTACGGCAAATTAGGTACTGGTTATAGCCACGCTGCTGTACATATTGTGCCAAATGCAGGGCAACATGAAGCAGTGGTCGCAAAGGCATACGAAGTATGGAAAGATTTGAATAATAAGTATGGGACAATCTCACCTGCTGAAGTATGGTGTGTTTTTGACTGTGATGGGGATCCTGACGGGCTTAATCGTGCGATACAAGCAGCTAGATCAAAGAAGTTTAATGCGATTTATTCAGTCCAATGTTTTGAACTTTGGTATTTACTGCATTTTCAAATGGTAACAGGAGCTATCAAGAAAACAGAATATGACAAGAGATTAAGTGAATATTTAAGTATCGATTATACACATGGAACAAAGGGAATGTATGCTCTCTTAAAAGAACACCAAAACAATGCCATTAGAGCAGCTAGACAGCTTTGGGAACAGAAGGCAAAAATGGGTGAACTTCAAAGTGATCCTATTACAAATGTTTATTTATTAGTTGAAGCACTGAATAGTGCTTATGATAGGCTTAGAAATAGACAATCAATCAAATGATTCTGTTGTCATAGTTTATCTAGATTTAGTATATTTAGAAAGAAAAAAGGTTAAGTTGTTTATTGGCGTATATATCATGTTTTGCAATCATATTTCAGATAAATAAAAATATCGTTATGTTGATTATGTAACATCCGGTGTAAGTTCATGCAATTAATTATTGATAGATGATATTGTGGCTCTTTTTAGAGTTCGCAAAGTGGAATGATTTCAATAACACGTGTCAATAATATCCTGATATGGTTCATAAACTTGTGTTAAGTATTATTGCGAAAGACTTAATGATATAATCAGGAAAATTATAAATATTTTGGGTTATTTATGCTAATATAGTGGTTATATTTCAATCGTAAGCCTTTTCACTTTAAAATTTTTATCGAACGGACATCAATTCCATCAATACTAGTTATGTTAATTTATTTATTTTATTACTGATTTAAATTTGTATCAAATTTCTAATTGGTAAAATATAAGAAAGAAATATTTTTGGGCAATACCTTATGAAATTATTTGTTGAGGAGTAAACTTATGTTATTATGAAAGGCGGTAGTGTTTTATCACTATACTATAAAGCTGTTATGGAACTGATATTGGAGAATTTATGTATACACTAAAAATAATAATACCGGATAATAGAGTTAATGATTGAAAATCATCTCAAATGAGGTGATTTTTAATATGCGTTTATATAGAGCAAAAGGTGGATAGTTTATATAAAAACCTTGTTTCTGTTTGTCTCATCAGAGATGACTATACATATATGAGTTAGGAGCAGTAGAATTTACTATGAAAGAAAAGCTGGATTTTTATTCAAGGTTATTAATAGGTTCATTATTATTTGGACTGTTTTTTGGAGCCGGTAATTTGATATTTCCTGTTCATATGGGACAATTGGCCGGCAGTAATACGCTAAAGGCAACGATTGGATTTCTGATCACCGGGGTAGGACTTCCGCTGTTAGGAGTAATCGCATCTGCCATTTCTCAAAGTGAAAGTCTGTATGACATGGCAAAGCCTGTTAGCAGGGCATATTCAATTTTTTTCACATGTATTCTGTATCTTACTATCGGCCCTTTGTTCGCTATTCCCCGTACTGCTACGGTAGCGTTTGAAATAGGAATGAGTCCTTTTATTGAAGAAGAATATATCCAAATAGGTTTATTTGTATTCTCATTAGTTTTCTTTGTGATTACGCTTTACTTTTCCTTAAAACCGGGAAGGATCCTGGACTGGGTCGGAAAATATCTTACTCCGGTTTTTTTAGTGCTATTATCAGTATTGTTATTCGCAACATATATAAAACCAATGGGGCGGGTAAGCCAGTTTGAGCCAAAGGGAAGTTACGTAGATAAAGCATTCTTTACAGGCATGCTGGAAGGGTACAACACCATGGATGCCCTGGCTTCGCTCGCATTTGCGATCGTTATTATCTCAAACATTGAAAAGTTAGGTGTAAAAAATCCAAAGGGAAAAGCAATAGAAACATGGAAATCCGGCCTGGTGTGCATTATCGGAATGAGCGCTGTTTATGCGTCATTGGCATATATGGGAGCCACCAGCTTAGGCAGAGTCAGCAGGGCGGACAATGGCGGGAAAATCATGTCTATGGTAAGTGAGCATTATTTCGGATTTATCGGAAAAGTATTGCTGGCTGCTATTGTAACCGTAGCCTGTTTGAAAACAGCGATAGGTCTGATTACATCCTGTTCTCAAATGTTCAGCGAAATGTTCCCCAAATCGGCATCATACAATAAATACGCCGTTATATTCACCGTATTCTCTTTTATCATCGCCAATTTCGGATTAAACAAAATCATTCAGTTATCAATACCTGTTCTTATGTTTCTTTATCCCTTGGCAATTACTTTGATAATATTGTCATTGTTGGTGCCGATTATGAACAAACAAGGTATAATATACAAGTGGACTACCATATTGACAATGATTGCGGCATTGTTTGATTTTTTAAATTCATTGCCGAAAACTATAAAAGAAACTGCTATAATTAAGAAGATAATTGATTTTGCTCACATGTATCTGCCGGGATTTGACTATGGTTTTGGCTGGATCATACCGGCATTGGCTGGCTTTATTATTGGGACCGTTATATGTAAAATCAGAAAAGGTACCATTATAAACAAGGGGTGAAATGATATCCATGTGGAAATGTCAAAAATGTGGCCGTGAGTTCAAAAGTGAAAACCAGAATCATTTTTGCGGCGAGTCGCCGAAAACCATTGACGAATATATTGCCGCACAGCCTGAAAATATAAGGCCAATTTTAAATCAGATACGGGATAAACTTCGTGAAACGCTTCCGGATGCGGAGGAGCGGATTTCTTGGAGCATGCCGA
>JAAYHS010000016.1 GCA_012735315.1 Bacillota bacterium
CGATTTCAATCACCGACAATCTGCTCCGCCTGTCGGTGGGATTGGAAGAGCCGGAAGACTTAATCGCCGATTTGAATCAATAATGGTTGGCCCGTACTGGTTAGATAGTCGCAATAATTCCGATCAAAAAGAAATTCTTGACAATTGGATCAATTGGCATTATTATATAAAATATATCCTAGTAAATTAATAGGATTACAAGGAATTAAAATTTGGTTGAAGGGAATTAAAATGTCGAAAATCGCCGGCAATTTAACGGAATTAATCGGAAATACGCCGTTGTTGGAACTTTCAAATTACAACCGGAGCAACGGTTTGAACGCCAGGGTCGTCGCCAAGTTGGAGTATTTTAACCCGGCGGGGAGCGTCAAAGATCGGATCGGGTATAGTATGATTAAGGACGCCGAGGAAAAAGGACTACTGAAAAAAGACACGGTGATTATCGAACCTACCAGCGGTAATACGGGTATCGCTTTGGCTTTCGTCGCCGCCGCCAGGGGGTATAGGCTGATTTTAACGATGCCGGAAACCATGAGCGTTGAGCGGCGCAACCTGCTAAAGGCCTTGGGAGCCGAATTGGTTTTGACCCCGGGGGTTGAAGGGATGAAAGGAGCCATCCGGAAAGCCGAGGAATTGGCGGCCGCCACTCCTAATTCATTTATGCCGCAACAATTTAAGAACCCGGCCAACCCGGAGATCCATCGCCGAACGACGGCGGAGGAGATTTGGAGGGACACCGACGGTAAAGTTGATATTTTCGTAGGCGGAGTCGGGACCGGCGGGACGATTACCGGCGTAGGGGAAGTGTTGAAACAACGTAATCCGCGAGTGAAAATAATTGCTGTTGAACCGTTCGACTCGCCGGTTTTGTCGGGTGGTAACCCCGGCCCCCATAAAATTCAAGGCATCGGCGCCGGATTCGTGCCCGATGTGTTAAATAAATCAATAATTGATGAGATCATTAAGGTGAAAAATGAGGAGGCTTTTGAAACTTCCCGGAAACTGGCTAAGGCCGAAGGGTTGCTGGTCGGTATCTCTTCGGGGGCTGCTGCTTTTGCCGCCGCCGAAGTGGCCAAGAGGACTGAGAATAAAGGGAAGTTAATCGTCGTTTTATTGCCGGACACCGGGGAACGTTATTTATCAACCTCGCTTTTCCAGGAAGGATAGTCGGAAGTGTCAAAAAAGCCTCTGCTGATTCCTTTCGCAGCAGGGCTTTTTACCCATCAAAAGCATTGTCGGTCTCAAATATAATACATTGGTTCTTCGGGCAGGGTGGCTTTGGCCCGGTCGGCTAAATCTTTAAGGGTGATTCCATCAAGGAATTCATTGATCTTGTCCCGCAATTCCTCCCAAAAGGAGCGGGTAATACAATATTGCTCCCGATCGCAGGAGGCGCCCTCCGACTCTCCAACACAGTAAACCGGGACGAGCTGTCCTTCCAAGGCCCGTAGAATTTCCCCAACCGTAACCTGGTCGGGCTGACGGTTAAGCTCATAGCCTCCTTGAGCGCCCCGGGAGGCCCTTACCAAGCCCGATTTCCGCAGGCTGGTAAATACCTGCTCCAGGTATGATTCGGAGATGCCTTGACGTTCGGCGATAACCCGTAAAGCCATCGGGCCTTCGGAAACATGTAACGCCATATCGACCATGGCCCTTAATCCATAACGTCCCCGAGTGGAAATTTGCATAGCAAAACTCCTTTTTAATAATGCATAGTAAAACGATAGGATTTAAATAAATTCTAACATATCGAAAAACCTCTTTCAAGGTTTAAGAAGTATTTAAATTATTTGATTTGGGCGACGGTTTATGCTAAATTAAAAATAACTATTCCTATTTATTTTCTCATCTTTGGAGGCGGTAACCTTGAATAAACTGGAGCAACTTAAAGAAATTTTGAAAACCTTGCCCGGGGCGGTAATCGCTTACTCCGGAGGCGTAGACAGCACTTTTTTGGCCGTAGTCGCCCACGAAGTATTGGGAGAACGGGTTCTGGCGGTAACCGCCGTATCGCCGACCTACCCGGAAAAGCAACTCCGCGAAGCCGAAGAATGGGCAAGGCGTTATGGAATAAATCACGCCGTAATCAAGACCAATGAATTTGATGAGCCGAACTTTACCGCCAATCCGCCGGAACGTTGCTACTATTGCAAATTGGCTTTATTTCGGGAACTGAAACAAATAGCCGCCGCAAAAGGTGATTGGGTGTTGCTGGATGGAGCCAATAGCGATGATTTATCCGACTACCGGCCCGGACACCGGGCCGCTCAGGAGCTGGGGGCGCGCAGCCCTTTACAGGAAGCGGGATTCACTAAACAGGAGATTCGGGAGTTTTCAAAAGCCATGTCTTTACCTACTTGGGATAAACCGGCTTATGCTTGTCTCGCTTCCCGGGTGCCCTATGGCGCCGAAATAACCCCGGAAGTCTTGAAGCGCATTGAATTGGCGGAAGACTTCTTAACCGCTCTTGGTTTGGTCCAAGTCCGGGTCAGGGACCATTTTCCCTTGGCCAGGATTGAAGTCGGCAAAGATGAATTGGGTTTAGCCTGGGACAACCGGGAAGCGATTTCCCGGAAATTGCATGAAATAGGATACCCTTACGTTACCTTGGACCTTGACGGTTTTCGTTCGGGAAGCATGAATGAGGTTTTAACGAGTAAACAGTCGAATTAATACGGTTTAATCGAAAAAACCTCCATTTTGTCCAAAGCATTTTTAATTAAAGTTTCCCGATCCAAACCGGTTTCCGCCTTGAGAATCTTTTCCAGTCTGGGTTTGAGAGCCGGTCGCTTGGGAAGAAAAACGGTGCAACAATCTTCATAAGGCAGGATTGAAGTTTCATAGGTTCCGATTTTCTGAGCCAGACCGGTTATTTCCGATTTATCCATACCGATCAAAGGGCGAAATATCGGAAGGTCCACGGCGGCATTGGTCACCGCCAAACTTTGAATGGTTTGGCTCGCCACCTGGCCGAGGCTCTCGCCGGTGATCAAGCCGGAACATTCATTTTGAACGGCGATTTTCTCGGCGATGAACATCATATATCTTCTGGAAATAATCGTAAAATATTCTTCAGGGCAGTTTGCCCGGATGGCTTGTTGGATCTCCAGCAAGTTGACGATGTGAAGCTTGATTACCCGGCAATATTCGGCGATAATCCGAGCCAGGCTAATTACTTTTTCCTTGGCCCGTTCACTGGTGAACGGATAACTATGGAAATGAACCGCTTCCACTTCCACCCCTCTTTTGGCCATCAACCAGCCGGCTACCGGACTGTCGATTCCCCCGGACAAAAGGAGGAGGGCTTTACCATTAGTGGCATAAGGCATTCCTCCAAAACCCGGAATTTTATCGGTATATAGATAGGCATAGTCCCTGATCTCCACATAAACGGTCAAGGCGGGACGGTGGACATCCACCTTCAGACCGGCCGAATGCTTCAGGATAAAACCGCCCACCATTTTGCTAATCTCCTGGGATTGCAGGTGAAAACTCTTGTCGGCTCTTTTGGTTTCCACTTTAAAGCTTGGGAAATAACCGGCGGCCAACTTTTGGGAGACCATCTCCAAAGCGGCGGCTTTGATCTGCTCAAGATCGGAATCAAGTTTTGAGGCGACACTGACGGAAACCACCCCAAAAACCTTGGAAGCCTCAGCCGCAATTTGGATGGGATCCGCCGAACCCAGGTTTTCGATGTAAATCCGGCTGTCCTTTTTAAAGATGGTCAATCCCTCATATTTTCGTAAAGCCCTTTTGAGATTTTTGATCAGAGTGTCCTCAAAGTAAGGGCGGTTGATCCCTTTGAGGCTGACTTCTCCATAGCGGACGATAATTACCTTTTCCATTTTCGATCTCCCATGATAGTTTTACGGAGGGCGGCTACATGATTCTGCAGCCGGTCAACCACATAGTCGATTTCGGCCGACTCATTAAAACGGTTGAAACTAAAGCGGACGGCCGAGTCCAATTCGGCTTCGGATCGGCCCATGGCTTGTAAGACATGGCTAATAGATCTTTTCCGGGAGGAACAGGCGGAACCGGAAGAAACGTAGATCCCGTCTTGTTCGAGGGTGTGAAGCAATATTTCGCTTTTAACGCCCAAAAACGACACATTCAGGATATGGGGCGCGCAATTCGCCTCGGAAGGGCTGTTGATCCTGATATCCGGGATATTCCGTTCAATCTCTTCTTGAAGTCGGTTTTTTAATGACCTCATTTTAGCGATGTCTTCGGTGAGGGATTTTACGGTTTGTTCGGCGGCGGTATTCATCCCGAGGATGGCCGGTAGATTTTCGGTGCCGGAACGCAAGCCCGCCTCCTGGTTGCCGCCGAAAAACAACGGTTCCAATCCGACTCCTTTTTTGACGAACAAGGCTCCCACGCCTTTAGGGCCATGAAATTTGTGGCCGCTAATTGATAAAAGGTCGATATTCAATGAATTTACTTGAAAGGGCACTTTGCCGAAGGCCTGGACCGCGTCCACATGGAAGACGGTTTTTTTCCCGGATGAACGGAGCAGCTGGGCAATTTCCGCTATGGGTTGAAGGGCGCCGGTTTCATTATTGACCATCATTACGCTCAATAAAACCGGTTCTTTATCCAAAACCGCCTTCACTTCATCGAGATTTACGACTCCCGAAGAGTCCACGTTTAAAAAAGCGACCTCGAAGCCGTCGGACTCCAGTTTTTTAAAGACATTTAAAACCGAGGGGTGTTCAATTTTGGTGGTCGCGATCAATTTATTAAGATGACGGGATCTTTTTAAAAAACCGAGAATCGCCAAGTTATTGGACTCGGTGCCGCCGGAGGTGAAGAGGAACTCTTCAGGGGCCGCCCCAATGGCGGAAGCTATTTCGCGCCGCGCTTGAAAGAGGACGCGCTCGGCCTCCAGTCCTTTCCGGTGCAGGGAAGACGGGTTCCCATAATACTCGGTATAAGCGCGGTTTATGGCCATGATCACTTCCGGGGTTGGTTTGGTGGTGGCGCTGTTATCCAAATAGACTTCCATCAACGGTTCTCCTTAACTAGGCGTCTTGAATTATTCTACCTTAGATTCGACTTTTAAAAGATCTTGAATGATTACTCCGGCCATGATCAGACCGGCGATCGGCGGCAGATAGGGCATGCTCCCCGGGATTTTCCGGCGTTTGGCGCAATTCCAGTCTTGGCCTTGGCCCTGTTGCGGACAGATACAACCATTATGGCAGGTTACCACATCCGAACGGGGTTCAATGGGCGGTTCGGGAGAATAAACCACTTTTACCCCTTTGGTAATTCCCTTCTCCCGCAGGCTTTTCCGGACCGCCTTCGCCAACGGACAAGTATGGGTCTTGCTAATATCGTCAACCCGGAAAGCCAACGGATTAAATTTATTGCCGGTACCCATGGCGGAGATGATCGGGATCTCGTTTTTCACGCAATATTCGATCAGGGCTACTTTGGACCATACGGTATCGATGGCGTCGGCGACATAGGAGATACCGGCCTCGATAATCCCGCTGAGGTTTTCGGAGTCAAGAAATTCTTTTTTGGGAACGACCTCCGCTTGAGGATTGATGGCTTTCACCCGTTCCGTCATCACTTCGATTTTAGGACGCCCGTAATTGCCGGCAACCGCATGAATCTGGCGGTTGGTATTGGTTAGGCAAACCTCGTCGAAATCCACCAGGATGAGCCGGCCGACACCGGCTCGGGCCAATGCTTCGACGGTAAAGGAACCGACACCGCCCAGGCCGACTACGGCCACCTTCGCGGAGTAAAGCCTTTCCAAACCTTCTTTTCCGATGAGCAACTCAGTTCTACTGAACCGGTGTTGAGTATCTGCGGACATATTTCCTCCCGGATGCAGTTTTAACGAATTTTCTTCATTTTAAAGCTAAATCCTTTTCCTTTATAAGGTTTTTGACAAGGGAACGATGAATGATTAAATCAAACGATCTAAAAACATGCCAAACCCCCTGACGGGGCTGGGTAAACTTCAAAGAATGTACCAACCCCATTAAAGGGGGCTTGAAAGGCTCCTTATTCTAAATTCTAATTCCGTAACTGCTATGGATTTGATAAGATTGAGATAATTATACTATGGTTTTCAAATGACCGTCAACTCCGATAGGCGCCGGAAGTATTCATAAAGCCTTTAAATATTATCATTTTTAATGATTGGAGATGGTTGCGCATTATAAACTTTCGAATAGGGGGGAACCGATTGGGTTAACCAGACGTTGCCTCCGATAACCGAATCATGTCCGATTACGGTGTCTCCGCCCAAAATAGTGGCGCCCGCGTAGATAATGACATTGTCTTCAATATCCGGATGGCGTTTGACGCCTTTGATTGGATTGCCGTGTTCATCCAGGGCGAAACTTTTAGCGCCGAGAGTTACGCCTTGATATATTTTAACATTCTTCCCAATGGTGCAGGTTTCGCCGATTACAACGCCGGTGCCGTGGTCGATAAAAAAGTATTCGCCGATTTCGGCGCCGGGATGAATATCGATTCCGGTGATCTGATGGGCGTATTCGGTCATAATTCTCGGAATTAACGGCGCCTGCATTTGATAAAGTTCATGAGCCAGCCGGTAAATGCTGATCACTTCAATGGCGGGGTAGCTAAGCAGAATTTCTTCGTGGCTGCGGGCCGCCGGGTCGCCATTGTAGGCGGCTTGGATATCGGTATTTAATATTTCACGTATTTCCGGCAATTTTTTGATTAACTGAATGGTAATATCAACGGCCTTATCTTTACACTCGCTGCATCCCTTAGCGGTTCTCTCTTCGATTCTACATTGATTGATGAAGACTTTCTCGATTAAGTCGCTTAATTCGATGGCCGCGGTGCGGATATTATTGCCGATCAGGATATTAACCTTGCTTTCGTCGATCGGATATTTCTCATAAACTCCGGGGAAGAGGGCGGAGCGTAAATTGTGAAGGACTTTATAGACGTTTTCTTTTCCGGCGAAGCCGATGGTTTTATCGCGAAAGAAGCTATCCTGATTTATTTTTTCGAGTTTTTGAGTCACTTCCGTCACTTCATTGTTGAGCCAATTATTTAATTTATTCATCCTCATTCTCCTCGATAAACCGGTTTAAGCTTAATTAAGCAACGGTATCTTCCTTGATCGGTTATTAAGCGTTCGGTTTCAAAACCAAGTTTGATAGTAGGATTTATTTCATAGTATCATAACGGCAACCGGTTTTCAAGAATTGTTAAGTTTGATCTTATTTGGCCGTCTCACTATTTCTTCCAATGCCTCTAAAAAATTGGACACATCGGACAAATTATTATAGCACCCGAAACTGACTCTGACCATGCCCGGCAATTGGCTCGCGTAATTCGTTGGAGACGATGTTTGGTCAAGTCCCAACAAATGTTTTACATAATTGCGCGCGCAAAAGCAGCCGGTCCTGACGCCGATTCCGTATTCGGACAGCGCCTCGGCTATTATTTGATGATAAATTCCCGCCGCATTAAAACTGATTACGCCGACGCGTTGGGTTGTAGATTCATTATATACGGTTACGCCCGGTATTTTTTTCAGCCCGAGCAGGGTGGCTTCAAGTAATTGTTGTTCATGATCGATCAGTTTTCGCCAACCGATTTTATTAAGGACCCTACAAGACTCGGCAATCGCCAATGCCCCAAAGACATTGGGAGAGCCCGCCTCTTCCACGCCGGGCGGATCAACCCAGTAAACGTTTTGGGAATCGATGGCTTTGACGGTTCCTCCTCCGACTTGGCTGGGGGCGCTTTGGCTGAAAAGCCGTTTGGGGCCGATCAATACTCCGGAACCAAAAGGCGCATACATTTTATGTCCTGAAAATGCGAGAAAATCCAGGTGGCGGGGATCGGCGGCGGGATAGACCGTGATCGGGCGGTGGGGCGCCAATTGAGCGGCATCCACCAAAATCCGGGCCCCCGCTGAGTGGGCCATTTCCGCCAAGGTGTGAATCGGCGGAAGGTACCCGGTAACATTGGAAGCGCCGGTCACCGCCAGGAGCTTTACCTTGCCTCGGTTACGTTTTAAAATCGTCTCCAATTGCTCTAAATCGAGTCGATCTTTTTTGAGCTCTACAATAAAGTGTTTTTCGTTCATCCAGGGAAGTTCGTTGGAATGATGCTCAAGGCGGGTATAGATCACCGATTCTCCGGGCAGATAGGGGAGGTAATGCCGGATTTTGTTAATCGAATCGGTGGTATTTTTGGTAAAAATCACGACGTCGTGATCGGGGTCGGCTCGCACAAAATCCCGTACGATCTCCCGGCTCTCTTCATAGCGATGGGTCATATATCGGGATTTATAGCCGGCTCCGCGATGAATGCTGGAATAGTACAACCCTTCCGCGGCGATTAGTTTCATTACCGCCTTAAAGGGAGGCGTACTGGCGGCGTTATCCAAATTAAGATAACGCTTTAGCCCGAATTTGGTAGGGACTTTTTGATCATAACCATAAATTAAATTGCCATAATCAGCCATGCGAAAGGCACCTCGCTCCATAGTATGAAGCGTAGCGCCAATCAGTGAACGGTCTGCGGCGAACGGTTGATTGAGGAGGACTGTTATCCTTTCAAGTTGGTGACAGTCTCCTCTAAAGTTTTGGCTTGTTCAAAGCTGGAAAAGGGAAGATATTCGATTAGTAAACGACCGTTTTCGGTTCGGACCGTAAAATGAGCGCCGGGCCTTAATTCAAAATGGTTGATTACCGTTTCCGGCAAAGTAATTTGGCGGTTCTCATCCATTTCCACAATATATTCCAGTTTGCTCCCTCCTTTTATTCGAATAATAAAAAATAAAAACTATCTCCGTCGGAACTTTCGAGACGCGCGCCTCGGGTCGCTTATCTATCTTAAGTATCTTCAAAAGAGCCGATTCTCTTGCAAGGAAAATAAGCTCAATTTGGATTTTTTTTGAGAAAGAGTAAACATTAATTGAAAATCTATTTTGGAACTGTTGGCAGGAACAATGAAAACTTCCAGACTTTTTGCGGTTTTATCCTCCTATAGCTGGGCAAATTATTTTTAGGTTAAACAGAAAGGAGGGAAAACGAATGGGTACCGGCCAAAGAAGCAATTCTTATGTAGTCAAACAGGCAGCTCAGGCTCTTCAGAACATGAAGTACGAGATCGCCAAAGATTTAAGCTCCGCTCAGATAATCGATACTTCGCCGATTGTTGGGGATTATTGGGGCTATATGACCGCCAAGGATTGTGGTCATGTCGGAGGTCAAATGGTGAAAAATATGATTCAGGCTGCCGAAAGGTCCTTGTCTCAGCAGGCGGTGGCCAATGTCCAGACCGGATTTAACGCTGGACTTGGTTATTCGAAAGTAAATGATACCGTTCAAAACATCTCCAATCTAAATCTTAGCGGCTTAGATCAGAAATATTAGTACTTATAGGGCGAGTTCTCTCGCCCTTCTTTTATTTCTTGGAAATTTAATCCCCCTTTTGGCAGGAGTTTTATTCAATTATCGCGAAAATAAGCCTGTCGATAAACTTAATTGAAATTAATAGTTATACTGCCTTGAAACGGGGGTTAGTACAACTATTTGTTTTGATTTAAAGGGGGTATTTCCATTGAAAACAGCGGAAATCGGGATTTTCGGCGGATCAGGATTTTATTCTTTGTTGGATGATGTTAAGGAAATAGCGGTGGAAACTCCATATGGAGCTCCCAGCGACAAAATCGCCATCGCCGAGATCGCCGGAAAACGAGTGGCGTTTTTACCGAGACACGGTAAACAACATCAACATCCGCCCCATATGATTAATTACCGGGCCAACCTGTGGGCGATGAAGGAAATCGGCGTCAGGCAAATTATCGGTCCTTGCGCGGCCGGCAGCTTACAGCCCCATATTAAACCCGGTGAATTCGTGGTGGTCGATCAGTTCGTGAACCGGACTTGGGGGAGAAAGGACACCTTTTTTGACGGTCCGATTACCAGGCATCTGTCCGCCGCCGAGCCTTATTGCCCGCAAATGCGGAAAATAGCCGTCGCCAGCGCCAAAAAACTAGGGATAACCGTCCATGAAACGGGAACGGTGGTGGTTATCCAGGGGCCCCGTTTTTCAACCAAAGCCGAAAGCCGCGAGTTTAGTAAAAACGGTTGGGAAGTAATTAATATGACCCAATACCCTGAAGGTTGGCTGGCGCGGGAGCTTGGGATTTGTTACGTCAATATCGCTTTAATCACCGATTACGATGTGGGCTTGGAAGGCAATCCGGAGATTAAGCCGGTAACCCATGAAGAAGTGCTCCGGGTCTTTAATAGCAATAATGACAAATTGCGCAATCTGTTGTTCGCCATGATCGAGAACCTTGCGGATAATGGGGAGTGTTCTTGCGGAGAACATCTCAAGGGTGAAATCTAAATGGCGGAGCGCATGAGCGACGTCTTAAAAGTGGTTGTAACTTCCATTCTCCCTTATCTTGAGTTGCGTGGAGCGATTCCTTTGGCATGCGGCTTAGGTTTTAGCGCTTTCGAGGCCTATCTGCTGGCGGTGGTTGGGAATATGATTCCCGTGGTTCCGATAATGATCTTTTTTGATCCGGCGACCCGGTGGTGTAGTAAATTCCCCTTGTGCAAACGTTTTTTTGACCGGCTTCGGGAGCGAAATCAACGCCACGCCCCCCAAGTTCAAAAATACGGCTTTTGGGGTCTTGCCCTTTTCGTGGCGGTTCCTTTGCCGATGACCGGAGCCTGGTCCGGAGCGGCAATCGCGTTTTTATTGGGAATGCGGAAGCGGATCGCCTTCGCTTCGATTTTTTTAGGAGTTTTAATCGCCGGAATAATTGTGACGATCTTAACTTACGGCTTGGAGGTTTTTGTAAACTGGATTTTAAGAATTGTTTTAAGTTAAAAGCGATCGCCGCGACTCATAAAGAATGATTATTTGCATAAAATAGACTTAGAAAAGTTCCGCGGAGGTGAAGTAGTGTCTGAGCAAGGAGTCGCAGAGATGACGGCGGAAAATTTCATGTCCCGGTTGCCTTGTTTGTTCTGTCGCCATTACGGACTCTGTAATCTATGGAAGGACGGACGTAATACTTGCCCTTCATTTAGCAGATAGCCCTACGCCGCCCCGGCAATGCCGGGGCGATTTAAGACAAAAAATCCATCTTCCGGCTTTGCGCCGGTTTTTTTATATTAGGCGATTTCATAATTCCCGGATTTTTCATTTTGACACAATATATTGATAGACTAATCCGGGTTGGGCGCTATATATTGTGTCAAAATCTTACTAGAGGTAATTATGAAAATCGCTTATATAATTGGTATTAATTTATGTTTAAAATTTAAGAAAAACCTTTAAGAAATCATTAAAAACAAGTAATATAAGAATATAGGTTTTGTTGGAGGGATTGAATGGAAGAATTAATTGAAGTATTGTCCCATTGGAGCGATCCGGAGTTTTTAGCCCGTTACCGGAATTATCTGGTGTTAACCGTTTTTTTATATAGTTTTTTTGAAGTTATTTTCCCGCCTCTTCCTGGGGATTCACTGTTGATATTAAGCGGTTCGATTTCCGGCTTATCCGGCGTTAATCCGCTGGCCGTCATGATCAGCGCTTCGTTAGGCACTTTCGCCTCTTCGGTGTTGTTGTATTCTTTTGGCGCCAAAATGGGGAAAAAGTTATTACAATCTCCCAAATATTCACACTTAATGAGTTCCAAATCATTTCAAAAATTTGAAACTTGGTTTCAACGCTATGGTTTTTGCACTATTTTACTGAGCCGCTTTATACCCATCGTCCGTTCGGGCATAGTTTTAGCCGCCGGCATGGTTAATCTGAACCGCGGTAAAACTTTTTTATCGGTGGGGATTTCGATCATCCTGTCCACTACCTTTTTCGTGATGAGCGGCAGGTTTTTAGGGCGAAACTGGCGGCGTTTGCCGGAAATGTGGCATTATCGCATCAAGATGCTTTTTTTGATTTTATTATGTTTAATGATTTTATTTTTCATCCTTATTTGGCTTTGGAAAATGGTTAAAATGATTCGATTTGAAAAACGAAAAACACAGGAGCAAAATGAGTAAAAAAGCCAAAACCGTTTATTACTGTGAAAACTGCGGCCATCAGGAGTATAAATGGATCGGGCGCTGCCCGTCCTGTAAAGAGTGGGGCACTCTCCTTGAAGCGCAGGAGGAAGAACCGGTTGAGGAATTGAATACTTTAAGCAGTTTTCAAGCTCCTCAAATTCTCAACCAGGTTCAAGTGGGGGAATCGGCGCGCCTGACCACAGGTATCGGCGAACTCGACCGTTTATTGGGAGGCGGTCTGGTAACCGGTTCGGTATCGCTTTTGGTCGGAGATCCGGGCATCGGAAAGAGTACTTTAAGTTTGTGGATAGCCGGAAATGTCGCCCGTGAAGGGACCGTTCTCTATGTAACCGGAGAAGAATCTTCCGAACAAACTAAAATACGGGCGGATCGGATGGGGAAATTCCCCGATGGTTTATATGTGGTGGCCGAAACCAATTTGGAATTGGTCAAAAAACACTACCAGACATTGAAGCCAAGGTTAATCATTGTTGATTCCATCCAGTCCGCTTTTTTAAATAAACTGCGTTCGACCCCGGGTTCGCCGTCTCAAATTAAAGAATGCACGCTTTTTCTGATTAAAATCGCCAAACAAGAAAACGTTCCGGTAATCTTGGTGGGACAGGTGACCAAAGAGTCGGAATTGGCCGGGCCAAGGGTTTTGGAACATTTGGTGGATACCGTTATTTATCTGGAGGGAGACCGGACTCAGAGTTTGCGAGTGGCCCGGGCTGTAAAAAACAGATTCGGCGCCACCGAAGAAGTGGCTTTGTTTGAAATGACCGGTACCGGTTTGGTCGAAGTCGCCAACCCTTCTGAGTATTTATTGGAGAATCGAAATCAAACCATGCCGGGTTCGGTGATTGTGGCCAGCGCCAGAGGGAGCAGGCCGATTTTCACTGAAATTCAGGCTCTGGTTACCGATGCTCCCGAAGGAATACCCCCGCGTCAAATCGCGATTGGGGTCGACCGCAACCGGTTGTTGCTGGTAACGGCGGTAATACAACGCTGGTTGGGGGAGCGGTTTACCAATAAAAATATTTTCGTATCGATCGCCGGCGGTCTGGAATCTTGTGATCCCGCTTTGGACCTAGGGATCGCCGCCGCAATCGTTTCATCGCTGCGAGGTTTGATTTTCAGTTCCAAAATATTTTGGATTGGAGAATTGACTCTTTCGGGAGAAATACGTCCGGTGCCCGGGATGGAACGACTGGTTGCGGAAGGGAACCGGTTGGGATTTGAAGGTTGCGTGCTTGCCAAAGGCTTTAAATTAAAGCAGTTTCCGCTTAAAGTTTATGGAATAGAGCACTTGCGCAACTTACCGGTGTTGGCGCCGGAGATAAGCCGTAAAGATTCGGAGTGATTAACGGAGGCCAAATCATGGGCGAAAGAGAGCTGAAGCAGGAAGAATTATTTAAAGTCTTAAAGATGGTGGCGCCGGGGACCACCCTTTATGAGGGATTGGAGAATATTCTAAGAGCAAGGACCGGCGCTTTGATCGTTGTTTCCGATTCCGAGAATGTCATGAAGCTGGTCGGAGGCGGATTCCGAATCAACTCCGACTTTGAACCCTCAAGTCTTTACGAATTGGCTAAAATGGACGGGGCAATCGTTCTTTCTTCCGACGCTAAAAAAATATTAGTGGCTAACGCGCATTTGACCCCCGATCATCTGATACCGACCTCGGAAACGGGTACCAGGCATCGAACCGCGGAGCGGATGGCGATTCAAACCGGAGAGTTGGTAATCGCTATTTCCCAAAGACGGAATGTGATTACTCTATATAAAGGGAATCTACGTTATGTGATCCGGGATTACGGCACGGTTTTGGCTAAAGCCAATCAAGCTTTGCAAACCTTGCAAAAGTATAAAAGCGTTTTGGAACAAGCATTGCTAAACCTATCAGCCCTAGAATTTGAAAACTTGGTTACCTTATCCGATGTGGCCGCCGTGATCCAAAGGGAGGAAATGGTTAGCAGGATTGCGGCGGAGATTAGGCATTATATTTGCGAATTAGGCGCCGAGGGCCGGTTGGTGAGCATGCAGTTGGATGAATTAATGGTCAATATCGAGCAGGACGGGTTGCTGGTTTTGCGAGATTATGCGGCGAATCCGTCGGTGGCGGTTTCGGAGTTGAAAGAGGTTTTGGCATCGTTGGACGACAATGAATTATTGGATGTAAACGTATTGATACGTTTGTTGGGTTATCCCAGCGGCGCTACGCCGGATTTGTCGGTTACCGCCCGCGGCTTCCGGTTATTGACCAAGATTCCGCGTTTACCGTTTCCGGTGGTTGAGAACTTGGTGGAAACGTTCGGAGAGATCCAAAGGATTTTGGAGGCTTCAACCGAGGAATTAGATGATGTGGAAGGCATTGGGGAGGTTCGCGCCCGGACGATCAAGGATGGTTTACGGAGACTCCGGGAGCAAATTTTGCTGGATCGCCAATATTATCATAGGCCGGTTTATACTGAGATTTAAATATAGGCTGCATTTAATATTGCAATTAAGCGAGACGATCAAATTTTAAAAAAACGTTGACAAAGGTAATGAAAACTGTTAAAATATTTAGCTTGACTTTTTCGTATCCTCATTATATAATTAGGTTGTGATTGTTAGGGGGATATATATAAATGTTTAATGTCGGTGATAAAGTGGTTTACCCAATGCATGGAGCGGGTATAATTGAGGGGATCGAAGAAAGGGAGATTTCGGGAGAAAAGCGCAGTTATTATGTGATTAAGCTTCCGATGGGCGAAATGAAAGCGATGATTCCCATGAACAAAGCCAATGAAGTCGGACTGCGCCAGATAATCGACGAGAAAGAAATTTTGAAAGTGTTTGATGTTTTGAAGAAGGAAACCTCGAATATGCCCATGAATTGGAATCATCGCTACCGGATTAACCTTGAAAAAATTAAAAGCGGGAGTATTTTTGAAGTAGCTGAGGTAGTGCGAAATTTAGCGAGCCGCGACCGCCAAAAAGGACTTTCCACCGGTGAAAAGAAAATGTTGGAAAACGCCAGGCGGATTTTATTGAGCGAATTGGTTTTGGCGAAAAACGTGGCTGAAAATCAGATGGAAGAAATATTGGACGGTTATTTAAGTTAAGAGAACTATTTTGCCCGGCGTTGCGACGTCGGGTTTTTTATGAGTTCGGACGGTGCTTATTGAATTTATCATTAAGGTCTGTTAATGACGAAAGCCGAGTAATTCATTTCATTGACTTGAAGGAAATAATTTTACGCAGGATTTTCTTTGCGGACGTCGTAAGGAGTTTTTATGAAGATTAAACTGCGAAATTTAATTTCCGGATTTTCAAGTTACGTGGAGATCTTTTTGTCCGTTATTATTTTGGTAGCGGCTATCCTGGCGTCTTTAAAGTTAAGCTCCAATATATTACGTAATTATAATAGTTTTACGTCCGATTCGTTCCATGATTTTTTAGGGTTTGCTCTAGCGATCATCATCGCGGTGGAGTTAATTAAAATGTTGTCCCGTCATACGCCGGGAAGCGCCGTTGAAGTGTTATTATTCGCCTTAGCTCGGAAATTAATCATTAATGAGAATAGCACCTCATGGGATTTATTATTGGGAGTCGTGGCTATCGCCATCCTCTTTTTCATCAGAAAACATTATATTTCCGGAAATTACGATGGAGAAGGGATCATTGTAAGCGCGTCCACTTCCGTAACCAAAGCCAAAAAGATTACCGGGTTGGATATTCCGGAAGGGATCGCCCAAACCGTCGGCGGTTTAGTTTCGGAAATCGCCAAGCGCGAAAAACGGAGTTTAGCGGAAGGGGATATTTATCATATAAACGACATTACCATGCGGATCAGTAAACTACGGGACGGCATCATTCACATGGTGGAGTTTTTTAAAGAAGACTTCCGGAGTAAAGAATGAGATTTCCGGATAATCGCCCTGCCGCGGGAGTACGCTAAAGGTTGAATTCATTTTTTAACTCTGTGTTGCAGCGGTTAAATCATTATTGGCACAGAGACATTATGATAAATAGAGTGGTATGGAAAACGGGGACTAAAGCCTCCGTTTTTTCTTTTTGTGGATTATAAGGGCGTTTAATTACTCTCCGTTTCGGCAAAAGTCCCGTTAGTGGATAATTATAGAAGGATGGGCAATAATATTATTAAATCCAGCGAACAGGGGTGAGTTAAATTATGGGCCGTGGACGAATTTTTTTTTGGCCGGTTGGTTGGAGTTTGGTGGCCGTCGTTTTAACATGGATTTTTAAACCGGCCTGCTTTATTACTTGGCATTATTGGTTGGCTATTGCGTTTTTGGGGGCGATTATCGGCCGGATTTTTCATAGTTATGGAATGTTAATGCTAACCGGATGGCTGTCGCGAATCAGCAGCCAAGATTTGGTGATCAGAATGATCGGTTTTTTGATCGGACTTCTGGTAGGGTCTTTATTGATTTTGACTTCCGGCCCGGTGATCGGGCTGTTCGATCTGGGGCGGCGTTCGGCATTTATCATTACGATACTGGTGTTTTGCGCCGGATTTTTTATGCTTTTGGCTGCGACCAAAAGCAGGGAGCTTGCCGATCTCCTTTTTAACATCCAAATCACCGAGCCGAAAAAGATCGGTTCCGGGAAAGACCTTTTAAAAATTTTGGATACCAGCGCCATTATTGACGGAAGAATCGCCGATCTTTGTAAAACCGGTTTTTTAGAAGGGGTTTTAGTCATTCCCCATTTCGTATTGAACGAGCTTCAGAAAATAGCCGATTCTTCGGATCCGTTGCGCCGGAACCGAGGGCGCCGTGGTTTGGATATTTTAAATAAAATCCAAAAAGAAAATCAAGTCTCGGTCCGGATTTTTGATCTGGATTATGAGGAACTCAATGAGGTGGATACCAAATTGCTGCGCTTGGCAAAGGAGCTTGACGCAAAAGTGGTCACCAACGATTTTAATTTAAATAAAGTCGCTGAACTATATGGAGTCGAGGTATTGAACATTAATGAGCTGTCGAACGCGATTAAGCCGGTGGTCTTGCCCGGAGAAGAAATGATGGTTCATGTTTTACGGGACGGGAAGGAGTACGGTCAAGGCATCGGATACCTCGAAGACGGAACGATGATTGTGATTGAGGGTGGCAAATCTTATATCGGTCTGGATATTGAGATCATGGTAACCAGCGTTCTCCAAACTTCGGCGGGGCGGATGATCTTCGCTAAGCCGAAGGAGTATTTGGTTTCCAAGGCAAATTCGTTATAAAAATCAGCCTGTTGGAAATTAGGTTTCAGTCGCCAATCAAGTCAAAAGCGCCGTCGAGGCGCTTTTCCTTTCCTGGGAAGGAAAACTTGACGGTGACGGGAAATAAATAGAGTATTAATTGCTGTGGAGGAAACCATGGAAGAACCCTTTGAAGCGGGCGCGATTATTCCGGCCGCGGGCAGCGGCCGGCGAATGAACGCTCCGACAAATAAGATCCTGCTGCCGTTATTGGGAGTCAGTATTTTGGAACGAGCCTTGGACGCTTTTTTGAACTCCGAATTCGTTAAGATATTGGTTTTGGCGGTCAAGCCTTCCGAAAAACGGATCTTTGAGGCTCAAACGAATCGTTTGGCGGCTGCGTTCAACAAGGAAATCGCGCTGGTAAACGGCGGCGCGGAGCGTTGGGAATCGGTGGCGAACGCCCTCGAATATCTGCGGCGCTGGACGGGGTGGAAACGCCGGAAACGGTTGGTTGCGGTTCATGACGCGGCCCGGCCGCTTTTAACCCGGGAATTATTGAACCAATCCCTGGCCGCCGGTTTGGAATACGGCGCGGTTGGGCTGGGGGTTCCCTTAAAAGATACCATTAAGCGGGTTGATGACGACGGGATGGTGGTTGACACGCCGGATCGGTCGTCTTTGCGGGCGATTCAAACCCCTCAGGTTTTTGAACTGGATCTTTTGCTTGATTGTTATCAAAGGGTCAAGGGTTCCGGAATCAATTTCACCGATGACTGCGGAGTGGTCGAGTATTGCGGCCGCCCCGTCAAGTTAATTCTTGGCTCTTACGAAAATCTTAAAATAACCACTCCCGAGGATCTGGCGCTGGCGGAAGCGATTTTGAGGAGGAGAGAGAATGCGGATCGGTCAAGGCTTTGATGTTCACCGGCTGGTTCCGGGAAGGCGGCTGGTATTAGGCGGGGTGGAGATCCCTTATGAATTAGGTTTGTTGGGGCATTCCGACGCCGATGTGTTGCTCCATGCGGTGATGGATGCTTTATTGGGAGCGATTGGCGCCGGAGACATCGGCGGGTATTTTCCCGATCATGATCCGATTTATAAAGACAGCGACAGCGCTCTTTTGTTAAAGCAGGTATTGGCGATGGTCAAAGAGAAGGGTTTCCGAATTGAAAATATTGACGTGACGGTTATCGCCGAGCGTCCTAAGCTGGCAAGCCATATTCCCGGCATGAAAGGACGAATCGCGGAATTGGCCGGCATTGAAATTTCACAAGTAAATATCAAGGCGACTACCACCGAAGGCTTGGGTTTTACCGGCAGAGGCGAGGGCATTGCGGCGCTGGCCGTGGTTTTGCTGGAACGAATAAAGGAGTAAAAACCGGTTGTAACTTGGCCATTTATTACCGTCACTTGAAAATAAATTTTGGAGAGTGTATTATATGTATTGTAATTAATAACAAACACCCTGTTCGTTATGGTATTCTTTATTTCGTTTAGAAAAGGGCGATTAGTCAATGCTTGAAATCGACGACGCCGGCGGCGGTTGTTTCATCGGACCGGAAGTATTGGTGATCCATCGTTTAGAAACCAAGGAAGCTTGGTATCTGATGATCCCACCCTCGGTCGTCAAACGGGTGGAATATGCGACCACCCTATTGAAAAAAGCCTTTCGGGACCTGGGCGTCACGAAGGAAGAGCCGGTCCGGTTATGCCGGGGTGAAATATTCGACCCGTTCCAGAAATATTTGGAGGAACGCCAATATCAAGTTGTCAGGGAGAAGGTTTCAGCGTCCACGGACCAGCTTGCCGAGACGAAATTCATGGATATTTTACATTCTTACGGATTCCCCAGAGAATTAGCGCTGGAACAGAGAAACTATCATGATTTTTATGAGATGGTCGCCTTTTGGTATTACAGCTGCAAACAGCGGAAGAAAGGCATTCGTAAAGCGCGCTTGCAACCGCCGTACCGCGCCAGGCGGATTGCCCAAAAATACCCCCATCTATTTCGATTAATCTTTGCGGAGGAGGCGGCCGGTTAAATTTCAGTAATTTATCCGGTCCCCAGGCATATATTTACCCCCGAAAGGGGGTTTTTTAGTGAGTGAATCCGGCTTACGGTTTGAATTGATTTTTTGGTTGCAAATCATGGGAGATCATGTCCGGATAATCAAAAATTCATTGATGCCGGGCGATCATAATTTACTGTTGATTGCTGAAAATTTCAGACAGCTATGCGACAGATTGTTGGAGAAAGCGCGCCAGAGCGATGAAGCCGCGCCGGCGGGTTTGATCGACGAGACTACTTCCGTGGTAATCAGTTTGAGGGAATTCAAGCGGGAACTCTTGTCTTATCGTTTGCGGAACCTTCCGGTTACTTCGTTGACCCCGACTTTTTACAATCATATGTTGAATGAGTTGGAGGAGTTTCTTTCATTACTGGCAGTTGAGCGCCGGGAAGGACAACCCAAGGAAAACATCATCGGACAACATTTATTATGGTCTTTGGACGCTTCGGGACACGCCGCGGCTCTGGCCGGGGATTTGGACAAAGTGGAATACGCCTTGCGCTCCGAAGCCGAACATTTTATCACCCGTTTTGATCAGTTCTATCTGGAGGCGGTGGAATTGGCCGGTTATTACCGGAGCAACCCCCCGGCAGTCCAGTCCGTATTGGAATCTTATAATTTGAACATGGTGAAATTGATGCAAGACTTTATGGGATATCTGGAGGAACTGAAGCACAAAATCCTCAAAGACCGGGTGTTAAGCCGGTTGACGCCGTTGATTCCCGATCATATGCACCGCGAAGGATGTTATTATTTATCAAAAATAGCCCGGTTTCAGCCGGGAATCCCCAAACCGGAGCGCGACCCGGCGCGGCCGCGGGTGGAGTAAGA